>CAZLJB010000410.1:1858-3913 GCA_964559195.1 uncultured Anaerolinea sp.
CATTTGCAAATTAATGGGCAGGATGCCGAAGCCCGAGCTTCTGATGCAGCCCGCCAACGAGAGGATTTGTCGTGGAAAAAGTACGCAAAACGCTTGAACCGCTTTTTGCAACAAATGGAAAAACTCTTCTGGCCTGATTTATTCATTATTGGCGGAGGCATCAGCAAGGAAGCAGAAAATTACATTCCACTATTACAGGTTGAAGCCCGGATTGTCCCGGCGACTTTTCTTAACGAAGCCGGCATCGTGGGAGCAGCACTGGCAGTCAGGTCAAATGCCAGTAAAAAAACTGATAAGAAATAATTCCAGTAGGAAATATTTTGAATAAAAAAACAGGATCGACATCTTCCCGGCTCGAAACCAGGGAATAGTCAATCCTGTTTTTATTTGTTTTTTAAAAGATTAGGCTTTTTCAACCGTAAAAGCTTGCTTGCGGATGCTGTACTTTCCGGCTTTGGCAAGCACCTGTCCAACAAACTGCTCCGGTACATCTACCAGAGTATGCTGGTCTTCGATGAAAATCTTCCCAATGGTATTTCCGGGAATGTCGGCATGATAGGCAATTGCGCCAACCACATCCGAAGGGCGAATACCATGCACCTTGCCCATGCTCATCGTCAGGCGCACCATGCCCGGTTCATTGGATTTCACACCAAACTTGGCACCCGGAAATCCTTCGTGACTCTTGATGCGAGCCGGACGCTCCGTACCGGGTCTTTCCGAACTGGCAGCATGCTTCTCGGTGAAAGGCCGCTTCTCAGCATAATCCCGGCGCACCCCGCCACCACGAACAGGACGGGCAGGCCGAATTTCATTAAGTTCAGTGATGGTCGCAATTGGACGTTGTTTTTCATCACCGCGCGCAATTTTAAGCGCCACGGCTGCGATTTCAAGCGGATCAACGCCTTGTGCCACAAGTTTCTCCACGATGATTCGTTCGGTTTTGCAACGTCCACGCGCCAGCCAGACTGTAATTTGATTGGTCAATTCAGCCTCACGACGGGCAATAATTTCTTCGGTCGTGGGCAGGGAAGCCTGAATTAATTTTGAGCGTGTAAACCGTTCGATGTCCTTGACGCGGCGCTTCTCAAAAACCGGCACAAGTGAAATGGCGATACCTGTTTTGCCCGCCCGGCCCGTTCGTCCAATACGATGGACGTAAATTTCAGCGTCGTCAGGCAGATCATAATTAAAGACGTGAGAAATATCGTCAATATCCAGACCGCGGGCAGCCACATCGGTCGCCACCAGCACCTTAATCTGCCCGGCACGGAATCGGTTGAGGGTTCGCTCGCGGGCATCCTGATTAAGATCACCATTCAAAACTTCCGATGGAAATCCACGCGTGGAAAGTTCATTGGCGAGCTCGCCGGTTCCGGCCCGGGTGCGGACAAAAATCAACGCTGAAGAGATTTCTTCAACTTCAAAAAGGCGGGTCAAAGCGGCGGTTTTCTCACGCTCATTAACCAGGTAATAGCGTTGTTCTGTGGCAGCAACCGTCACCTGCTCACGATCAATGGTGACAGATTGCGGGGATTTCATATATTTATCTGCCAGCCGGCGAATCGGAGACGGCATGGTGGCAGAAAAGAGCGCTGTCTGACGTTCGGCCGGGGTGGCAGCCAGAATGGTTTCGATATCTTCAATAAAGCCCATCGAAAGCATCTCGTCCGCTTCATCCAGCACAACCGTACGAATACCGCTCAGGTCGAGTACGCCCCGGTTCATCAGGTCGATTAAACGACCCGGGGTGCCAACCACCACATCGACTCCACGGCGAAGTTCATTGATCTGGCGAATATAAGGTGCGCCGCCATAAACAGCCAGCACCTGCACTTTGCAGAATTGGCCAAAGGAAATAGTCGCATCCGCCACCTGTAAAGCCAGCTCACGGGTGGGAGCCATAACCAGCGCTTGAGGAACGCGTTTGCCAGATTGTAAATTATTAAGAATGGGGAGAGCGAAAGCGGCGGTTTTGCCTGTACCAGTTTGAGCCTGGCCAATCACGTCGACGCCGGTCAGCATGAGAGGGATCATGCCTGCCTGGATGGGAGT
>CAZLJB010000411.1:0-3895 GCA_964559195.1 uncultured Anaerolinea sp.
CGTCCCGCAGGAGGTTTCCCGGCAGGCTGCCTGCAAGGACCAACCTGCGGGACGACAGTAAGGGGCGGGTCTGGCGTGATGGCAAGCATGGCTGGCCCGCACTTGCGTTCCACATGTTTTTTCGCCTACCAACCCAGCCGGATTTGAAGGAAGACAAGGGGTTTTATTTTTAATCCAGGCCCTTGATCAAGCCATGCTTGATGGCATAGCGAATGACATCGATTTGCGTGTGCAAGCCAAGTTTATCCATCAGGTTGGCGCGGTGCATTTCAATGGTGCGCACACTCAGCGATAGCTTCGCCGCCATGGCAGCCCCGGTGTTGCCTTCACAGATCAGCCCCAAGATTTCTCTTTCGCGAGGCGTCAGGCTCTCATAAGGATCGACTTCATTGAATTGTGTTTTTCGGATATACGCTTCAACTGCCTTTTCAGAAAGCAGCGACCCCAGAAAACGACGCCCGTTGTTGACCTCACGGATGGCCTGGATTAATTCGGTGGCACTGTCATTTTTTAACATGTACCCCAGTGCCCCATTCCGAAAAGCCTCGCTGACATACACTTCATCGGCGTGCATCGATAAAATAATGACCTGCGTGCCGGGCGAACGCAGCTTCACATCCCGCGTCAGCTCGGAGCCGCCCAGGTGTGGCATGGCCCAATCCTGGATTAATACATCCGGTTTGAATTGGTTAATCTTCTCCAGCGCTTCCAGCCCGTCAACGGCCTCCGCCACGATGCACAAATCGTCATAAGCGGAAAGGATGGCGCGCAAACCCTGCCGCACAATCTGGTGGTCATCTGCCAGAATTATGTTGATCATTTTAGTTCATCCTTTATCTGCCATTCTGCCACAGGCAGCCAGACTTTAATATGGGTACCCTGGCCTGGCTTGCTATCGATGGTCAAAACACCATTCAAGAGCGAGGCTCTTTCGAAAATCCCTGTCAGCCCCAAGGATTGGGTGGTAGACAGGACATCATCCACCACGAAGCCCTTCCCGTTATCATCAATCTCAATTTCCAACTGGTCAAGACTCCTGCGAATGCTGATGGCTGCCTGCCTGGCGCCCGCATGCCGGATAATATTCGTCAGGCCCTCCTGCGCAATCCGGTACGCACCGGTTTCGATTTCAAAAGGCAGACGTGCCTCCAGACCAGTATGTTCAAAATTGATTTCCAATTCCGAATATTTGCCCAGGCGGTCACATAAACTGGTCAGCGCGGGTATCAAGCCAAAATCATCCAGCATGGCCGGTCGCAGCCGGCGCGATATTTCGCGCACCTGCACAATCAAATCATTAATAATCGTCACGGAGGCCAGGGCGCTGTCTTTCCCGGAGGCCGGCAGCCTTGCCAGACTTGCTTCAATCGTGAATTTCAGACCGGTCAATACTTGTCCAATTTCATCATGCAGTTCGCGGCCCAGATGACGACGCTCCTCTTCCTGAATATTGATCAAACGCCGTGAAAGCGCCTGCAAACGATCGGCAAGATCCTGTAACTTTTTCTCGCCGCTTCTTTGTTGGGTGACATCCATCAAGAGCAGCGCAATGATGCCACCATCCAGCGAAAAGGCATTGATTAAAAATATTTTGCCGAGCGGGCTGACGTACTCCTCAAAAAAAAATGGCTCGCCTCGCACAGCGATCCGGACGCCTAAATCGGCCCACTGCGGATCGCCGCCCGGCAAAATGAGACTCAATTCCTGTCCTTCGGCTTGCTCCCGCGTGATTCCCGCCTGGTTAAAAAATGCCTGGTTGGCCTCCAAAAAATAGAAGCGGGGATAATTTCGTTCCAGGATTTTGTATTCCAGCAGGGCCAGCCCTTCCTGCATGTTTTTAAAGAGAGCTTCATAGCGTGATTGGCTTTTGAAAGATCGGATTTCAGCTTTTCGGCGGGCTGTGATGTCATGGATAATCCCCACAATCCCAACTCTCTGGTTTGAGTCATCCAAAATTTCGACCAGCGAAAACTCAGCCAGCAGCAAACGGCCATCCCGGGCCTTAATCCGGGTCTCGGTCTGGAACTTGCCTTTTTCTCTGATCGCTTTTTCAAAGGTCTGCCGGATGTATTCAAAATCATCCCGGGATGCGAACAGGATTTCGGAAGTGTTTCCGATCAAGGCTTCAGGTGCATAACCCAACAACCTTTCGCAGGCTGCATTCATCAAAACGATGTCAAACTGGAAGGGAGATTGGACAAAAACAACATCCTCCAGGCTGGCGAAGGTTTTCTCAAACTGTTGATAAGCAGCCCGGATCTCCAGATTGAATTTTTCTCTTTCGCTGATATTACGGACAATGCTGATATTGCAATTCTCCCCGAAATATTCACCTTTGGAGGCCCTGACTTCAACCGGAAAAATCGACCCATCCTTGCGGCGGTGCCGGGTTTCAAACAGGATACCATCCTGGTTGGCCTGCTGCATCTGTCCATCGATTTGAGCCAGGCTATCCGGGCTGCGCAGGTCACTGATGTGCAGCTGCAGCATCTCTTCGTTTGAATAGCCATATTCAAGCTCGGCGGCCAGGTTGACTGCCAGGATCTGCTGGTCACGCATGCGGACATATAGAATGACATCCCGCAGGTAAGGATTCATGACCGTGTAAGCTGAGACCAGGTTGGCAATGCCATTGGCCAGGCTGTCATCCGTCTGCGGGATCATGGCTGTTTGATGAGCGCCCACTTCAAGCGGGCTGCTTGAAGCCACCAGATCTGCTGGCCCGCTTATAATTTGCAGCGAAATCAGCCTGGCCTGTTCAAAACCCGCCATTCCCAGCAGAACTGCCGCCAACGCAGTGAAATTAATCTGCGCGATACTCAGGCCGCCGGTCAGATTTTGGAAGCTGCCCATGGCATTCGTGACAAAATAAAAGCTGAATCCAAGCACCAAAAACAGCCTGGGGGATCCAAACCTTGCGTGTTGAAAAATTTGGGTTGACAGCCGTGCCAGCACCCACAAGATGGCTGTATTTAGCAGAGGGTCAAGCAGGGAGGCCAGTAATGCCAGGCTGCGCCCAGGTAGATCGGCGGACAGGAGCGGCATCAATAAAAAGGTCCAATACATAAATCCCACGGCCATCAAGATAATCACAAAGTCGGCCAGGTCTTGAAAAAAAGCAGGCCGGGTTGTTTTTGCTCTTGGAAATTGTAAAATACCGATCAGGAAAAAGCTCCTGAAGAGTATATTTTGAATCAACCAGGAAAGGTAAGTGCTCAGCTGAAATTCAGCAAAAAAATCCCCCGCGCTCAAGATCAGCAGTGCGCCGGATATCAGCAGCCACGGCGCGGCGGCCTGCCTGGTGAAGCTGGCGCTGTTGCGGTAGGCCAGGTAAAAACTGATGGCGCTGATCAAACAAATCAACGGTGATATTAAATGTAGTTCAAAAAGAAAGCGCTGATCCAGTCCAGTCAGGCGCAGGCTGACCATCTGAATCAGGCTCATCACCAAAAAGCCCAACTCCAGCTTTTGGATCAAACCTGGGCGATCCCAGCCTGATTTATTCAATTGTTTTCCATTGCAGCTCACTTGCAAACCAGGGATGATTTTGCTGAATTCGGATTCGGATAGGTTAATGACCAGGCTTGCTTCGCTGATCTTAACTCCGCGAAGATTTGTGACGATACCTGGCCTGATTATAAATCACCTGCACCCATTCATTGTATCCCCCTGGTTTCCAAATCTGAATAAATTATTTGTAAATAATTTCGGATTAACCGGTTCGACTCAGCCCGCTTCGGTTTTGGTTTTGCCGAAATTTGAGTTTTCACGGGAGATCTTCCCGTGAAAACTCAAAAAAATCCTGTTACTGCCCGGCTGCTGGCAGCCAGACATCGAAATGGCTGCCCGTGCCCAGTTCGCTGGTCACCTCGATCCTGCCATTGTGCTTATCCAG
>CAZLJB010000412.1:0-3890 GCA_964559195.1 uncultured Anaerolinea sp.
GATTTATCCGACTTTCTTCGAACTGAGCCGGGGATTTATCCCCCAGGCTCATCCGACACAACCATCATTGTCGCGGAATTCGTCGCAGGATCGTCGCGGGGTTGAAATCCCTGCTCAAAGTGAAAGAAGTCCTGCGGACTCATTCTGTTGTTGCATCAGAGTCGGATTTATCCGACTTTCTTCGAACTGAGCCGGGGATTTATCCCCCAGGCTCATCCCCCAGGCTCATCCGGCAAAACCGTGATCGCCTCGGAATCCGTCGCAGAATTCGTCGCGGGGTTGAAACCCCTACCCTGCTCCTTGAAATCGAACGACGGCAAATCCTACCCTACCACTTCAGGTATGAAAATTTACAAGAACCTGTCTCCCTGTTTAAAAAAACACGGAGCCAAAAAGCGAGCAATAGATATCAGACTTAACCGGTCAATCCCTCAGTCGTTACCAGATCCTCGAGCAGCTGGGCGATGGCGGCATGGCGACAGTCTAGGAGGCTTATGACAAAAAGGAGAGAAAATCATGTCAAAGTCAAAAAAAGATAAGCCACACAACACTCAGGATAAATCCGCGGATGATTCGGCGAATTCATCAAAAAAACCTGAAAAGACGAGGGCTGATCTGGCATCAGAATTTAAACAACCGGGGGTTTCCGATCCAAAACAGCTTGTACTGGTCGACAAAAAGACGTTTGCCAGGGAACTGCGCCGTCTTCAAGTTGAGCTGGTCAAACTGCAGGAATGGGTGCGCTTCAAGAACCTGAAGGTAGTCGTGATTTTTGAGGGTCGCGATGCGGCTGGCAAGGGAGGTGTGATCAAACGCATCACCGAAAGCCTGAACCCGCGGGTTTGCCGGGTAGTGGCGCTGCCAGCTCCCACCGAACGTGAAAAGACGCAGTGGTACTTCCAGCGCTATGTCGCACATCTGCCGGCCGGGGGTGAAATCGTCTTATTTGACCGCAGCTGGTATAACCGGGCGGGGGTCGAGCGTGTGATGGGATTCTGTTCGGACGACGAGTACGCAGAATTTCTGCGGTCGGTGCCCGAATTTGAACGCATGCTGGTGCGATCCGGTATTATCCTGATCAAATACTGGTTCTCAGTCAGCGACCAGGAGCAGGAACTGCGTTTTCAAGCCCGGATTGCTGACCCCACCAAGCGTTGGAAACTCAGCCCAATGGACTTGCAGTCGCGCGCCCGTTGGGGAGAATATTCCAAAGCAAAAGATGAGATGTTTTCACACACCGATATCAAACAGGCTTCCTGGTACGTGGTCAACGCGGACAACAAGTTATGCGCCCGGCTCAACTGCATCCACCATTTATTGACCATGATCCCCTATCAAGATTTGACGCCTGAACCGATCAGCCTGCCTCCGCGTCAAAAAGACCAGGGTTATATTCGCCCCCCGATTACTGACCAGACTTTTGTGCCGGCAGTTTATCAGCCGGTTGACTCAAATCAGGATGAATAAATGGGAGAAAAGGTGCACCTGATAGGGATCAGGTACTTCCACTAATCCAGGCGCGTGACGGAAGATGTCAGTCTGCTTATTCCAGATGGAAGTACTCTTCCAACTCCAGAAAGCTTTCATCCGGCCGGGCGTTTGAATCGGTAAAGGGAGCCATGAATTCCTGCCAGCGTGTGTTGACTTCGGTGGCAGCCATTTTGGCCTGTGCAACTGCCAGGCTGTCTTCTGTTTCAAAATAGCCAAAGATCTGGCCATCCGCCCGCATAAAGAGCGTGTAATGATGCCAGCCCGCTTCTCTTAGAGCCTGCAGCATATCTGGCCAGACGTGCTTGTGATGTTCCTTGTACTCAGCCAGGCGATCCTGACGAATTTTGAATTGAAATCCGATTCGTTTCATGCCAGATCCTTTCAAATGATTAGCAGACGAGCGGCTGCAGCAGTTCTCTGCAGCCGCTCGTGACTATATTATTCGGATAAAATTTAGAAGTTGAAGTTGGCGATATTGTCTTTGGTGAAGACGGTTGGCGGGCCGGTGATGATCACGCCATTGGCGCCGATTGTGCGGCTGCCGAGGGTCGGGACATCAAACTTGGCGCCTTCCTTGACTTCGATCTTTCCAGCTACCAGGCCGGCGGCCAGGTAAGTAGCCAGATAACCTTCATCGAACGGGCTCCAGAGCGCAAAGGCCTTGACGGTGCCATCGGTGATGAATTGTCGCATCTGATTGGGGGTGCCCAGACCGGTAACTTCCAGACCACCACCAACTGCGTTCGCGCCACCAGGCTGTCGCCCGGCTGCTTCAACGCACTGAGCGGCTGCTGCAACACCGACGGTAGTCGGGGCAATGATACCGCGCAGATCCGGGTATTTCGACATCAGGCTTTCGCATTCGGTCAGGCTCTTCTGTGGGTCATCGTTACCATAAACCACATCGACCAGTTCCATCTTGGCGTATTTCGGGTCCTTAATGGCTGTCTTCATGCCTTCGATCCAGAAATTCTGGTCAGGGGCATCGGCGGTAGCACTCAGGACTGCAACTTTGCCTGCATAACCAATCAGGGAACCCATCAGTTCAACCTGGCTGGAGCCGGTGATATTGAAATCCATCGGCAGTACAGCTGCATCACGATGAGATTCATTCTTTGGGATATCGGAGTTTACGATTAAGACTTTGATACCCTTGGCGCGTGCTTCGTCAAAGACCTGGTTCAGGGCATCGGGGCTGTTAGGAGAAATAGCGATAACATTGACACCACGTTGAATCTGATCTTTCACAAACGAAAGCTGCGATGTAGCTTCAGCTGTAGCAGGAGCTGTGGTCGTGAACTCGCATTTTAATTCCTGGCAGGCTTTTGTAAAACCAGCAATGATAGAATCGAAATACGGGTTGCCGGTGTTCTTTGGGATGTAAACGATCTTGAGAACAGCGGGAGCAGCAGGTACGGCGGTATCGGCAGGGGCGGCAGGAGCGGCGGTATTAGCAGGAGCAGCCGGGGCAGCAGGAGCGGCGGCGGGTGCACAAGCTGCTAAAAACAACGAGGCGATCACGACCAGCCCAAACACAAAACTCAAACGTTTATTCATGTAACTTTCCTCCATAGGATTTGATAGAACAGAAAAAACTTTTATCGAACAGTGGGTAACCCTGGCATGTTTTTCTAAATTCGCATTAGCCTCCTTACTTGATATATTTTTTTATCGTCCAACCACTTAATCCCGCTGTCGACTAAAACGGGTGATTACATTGGACGCGATAACAGCAATGATCAGCAGTGTACCTACCACGGCGAGCTGGCTTTCGGCTTTGACGTTCGCAACACCCAGCCCCGTCCGGAGAAATCCAACCAGGAAAACAGCAATGATGGAACCAAAAATGGTGCCCCGGCCACCATAAATATTGGTGCCGCCCAAAACCACGGCTGTGATGACATCCAGTTCCAGCCCGCGGGCGTGGTCGTAGCGCGCGACCGCCAGGCGTGAAACCATGATCACACCAGCAATCGCTGCCAGAAAACCATTCAATGCAAACACAGCAATCTTGACGCGATCGACCGGGATGCCTGAATAACGCGCGGCATCCTCACTGGTGCCAATTGCATAGACCCAGCGCCCAAAGACGGTCTTATGCAGGACCAGACCCAGGATCAAGGCCAGTAACAGAAAAAACACCAGCACCAGTGGAATATGCGTGCCCGGTATGGTCAGCTGGTCAACCCCTTCAAACCACTGCGGAAATTGACTCAACGAATGGTCACCCAAAAGGATTTGTGCAAATCCGCGATAAAGAGCCATGGTCGCGAGTGTCACAGCCAGGGCCGGTAACTGCAGCCGTGAAATCAACCAGCCATTAAAAGCACCCAGGCCTGTTCCCAAAATCAAGCAGATCGGAAGAGCACACGTCTGAACTCCAGTCACCTGAAGCTATC
>CAZLJB010000413.1:0-3882 GCA_964559195.1 uncultured Anaerolinea sp.
ATCTGATCGGTCGGGAAATTATAGGTACCCATGATATCCAGTTCGCCGGTCTGGTAGAGCTTGAGCGCTGTGGCTGGATCCTGGATAAAGGGTAAATCAATTTCCTGAAGCTGCGGTTTGCCAAGCCAATAATTGGGATTGGGAACCAGCGTGACAGATTCGTTATGCTTCCATTCCTTGACCATAAAGGCACCGGTGCCAAAAGCGGTATCGGTCCAGCCGGTTGGGTTGGCTTCCACAGCTTTCTTTGAAACCACAAATGAGGCAGGGAAGGTCAGTTGGTATAGGAAATAGACTGAGGGGATTTGCAGGTCAATTTCCAGAGTCTGGGGATCAATTACCTTGACACCCGCAACGGTTTTCGCCTTAGCCTCAGTTACATCGGTTGAACCAACAATGTTGGATAAATAATACCCAGCGTTGCCATTTGCAAAATCCGGGCTAAAGGCGCGATTAAGCGAATAGGCAAAATCGTCGGCTGTGACCGGGTCGCCATTGGCGAATTTTAGGCCCTTGCGAATGTGGAAGATGAAGGTCTTGCCTCCATCCTTGATGTCCCAGGATTCGGCGCCGGCAGGTTGGACGTTCAAGTTGCTATCCAGCCGGACAAGACCTTCAAAGACCAGGCTGATGACACCCACTGACTGGGAAGCCCCCGCCAGGGGCGGATCGAGAGCCGGGAGTTCATTGATACCTTCCAGGCTCCAGCGTAAGACACCCCCTGGAATTGGGGCGGGCTGAGCCGGGGTATCAACTACCGCTGGTACGGGTACGGCTGTATCGGCAGGGGCTGCAGGTACGGCCGTGTCAGCGGGGGCAGGGGCAGGAGTGGCCGCCGGGGCACAGGCAGCCAGCAGCAAACTGACAAGTACGCTTACACTAAAAAACCAGAGAATCTTTTTCTTATTAAACATAATTTTTCCTCCTTTGAAAAAAACGCGCGGAATGCTAATATTTATACTAACAGATTAAATGAGACTGTCAACGGATCAGGTAAATTTATTATAAATATTTAACTTAAAACGACGTTCTATAGATAGGACGCGTCAGACAGGTCGGACCGCCAGTGCCTTTTACACAAATTTCGCTGCCGTTCATCGTCCAAACCTGCGCGCCGGCTTTTTCCAGCAGCTGCCGGGTCTGTGGGTTGTTGTTGAGCATAATACACTGTCGCGGTCCAACCGCCAGAACATTGCAGCCAAGCGACTCAAACTCTTCATCTGGCACTTCCAATAACGTAAAACCGCGCTCCAATAACCACTCACGAAAAACAACCGGCATCAAGCGGGAATATACAACGGCCAGGTTTTGATCGACAATGCTGACAAACGAAAGCAGGTGCAGGCAATCCTGTGGCCCAGTCCAGTAGGGCAGTTGAACCGGTACGATTTCTGTCACCAGGTCATCCAACAACTCGCGCAGCTGGCGTAACCCTTCTGGGTTGGTGCGAAAACCCTGCCCAACCGCCAGAGTATGATCATCGACCCACAATAAGTCTCCGCTTTCCATTTTGCCTGTTCCACTGATGCGCCCAAGCAGTGGAACCCCCACTTCGGCCAGATATTTTGCGGCCGCAAACGGCTCTGGAATACGAGCGTACTTGCCCATATTACCCAGGATCACCCCACGTTCACTGATCAGCAGCGGATCATGTATATACAGCGAATCGAGGCAGGTGTTTTCATCCGGCGGCGCAAAGTAAAGCTCCATCTCAAACATATTGAGCAGCTCAACAAAACGATCATATTCCTTGATCGCCAGGTCAAAGTTTGGACACGCGGAATAATTGAGGCTTTGCCACTGAACATCAATATTGGCCTGGTTGACAAAGGCCTGGCGTGGATGCTTGAGCAGCATGCGCCGCACAGGCTTGTACATGGACTGGCAGCCAAATGATTTCATGTGCATGCACCACCACACCACTGTGTAACAAAATGGGCGATGACCTGCGTTGCCGTCAGGACTTCATCAAGAGGAACACATTCATTGACGGCGTGCGCAAGCCTGACATCTCCCGGGCCATAATGGGTGGATGCAATACCGGCATGGTTAATAAACAAGCGCATATCAGAACCATAAGTGACGCCCCGTAAAACGGGGTTTTGACCGGTGACCTGTTGATGAGCGGCTGTTAAACTACCAATCAGGGGATGGGAGCAGGGCGTTTCAGCAGATTCAAATTGACCCTCAAACCACTCCAGGCGCGGGGGATGTGTTGACAACCAGGCATCCCCCGCTGCCACGGAATCAAGCGCTGCCTGCAGCGCACGGCGGGCAGAATCATTTGATTCTCCCGGCAGAACTCCCAGGCGGCCTTCGGCTACCAGCTCATCCGGCACGGTGGAATGCCACTGACCCGCTCGCAGCGTACCAATGTTGATAGGTGCAATATTATGAGGATCGACAAAGAACGGATGGCTGAAACCACGATGACGCTCAATTTCCAGCTGGTTGATGGCCGGCAGCAGGAGTACAAACTTATCGATCGCACTGACACCCTGTGTTTTCATGGCGGCATGGCTGGCCCGCCCGGAAACTGTCAGCCGGAAGGTCAGGGCGCCAGACTGCACCGGACTGATTTCCAGAGAGGTAGGTTCAAGCAAAACAGCGGCATCTGCGCTGAAGCCCCTGATAATGGATGTCAGAGTGCCAATTCCACCAGATTCCTCACCAATCACACTTTCGATCAACACGTCACGGGCGGGTTTGAAACCCAGCCGCTGTAATACTTCCACGGCAAATATCCCGGAGCATAACCCCGCTTTCATATCACAGGCTCCGCGACCATATAAGCGGCCCTCGTGGATGGCTCCACTCCAGGGAGAATCGCTCCAGAGAGCCGGATCTCCGGGAGGCACAACATCCACGTGGCCGTTCAGGATCAAAGACCGGCCCGGCCCGGATTGCGTTCCTCGCCAGCGGCCAATCACATTTATGCGACGATCGGGCGAAAACCCATCATCACCAAAAGCAGGGTGATGCTCTAATTCAGAAAAGATGGATGGAATAATTTCAACTTCAAGACCAAGAGAACGCAGCTTGTCTGCAATCAGTTCCTGCACAGTTTGCTCATGATCCGGCAGGCTGGGGGTTTGTACCAGGGTTTGAAGGAAGGAAACCAATTCTGGTCGGAGAGACTGGGATGCGGACAGAATTGGGGAAAGTAGATCTGATGATGAAATCAATTTGCAACCCTTTTGGTGGAAGATGTATTTTTTATTTTGTTGTTGCTGTAAGTGTTGTTATAAAAACATCGACCATTTTTTCCAGATTAATTTCCTGTGCCACAATTCGATAAGACTCAGCGCCCATGGTCCGCAGCCGGGGTAAATCAGAAAGTGCCTCGGTCAGGCAGGCTGCCAGGGCTGCATCATTGTCCGGAGGAATTTGCCAGCCATTTGTTGGACGAACAAGATCATCCTGGGTGCCATCACCCTGCGCTACAATCACCGGCAAGCCATACGACATCGCCTGTTGGACCGCCAGACCACCTGTGCCAGGCAAGACAAACAGATCAGCAGCCTGAAAATATGGATCAAGTTCGGCGCCATGTACGGCACCGACAAATTCAGCCTGAGGGTACACTTCGGAAGCAAACAAACGCAGCCCATCTGCCTCCGGACCATCCCCAACGATGACCAGGCGTGGCTTGAGCCCGGCAGGCAGACCAGCGCAAGCCTTCAAGAGGGCCGGCAGCCGCTTGCGAACCTGCAAGCGACCTACAAAAAGCAGGCAAGGCTGCCCAGAAAAAACACGGGAACGCTCAGGCAGCGCTTGAGTCGGGGCAGGTGCCACGGCATTGGATGCCACAAAGATCCTGTTATCAGGGATGCCACAGGCGGCATACTGGCTGGCACCGCGCTCAGAGTAGGCAATCAGGGC
>CAZLJB010000414.1:0-3880 GCA_964559195.1 uncultured Anaerolinea sp.
CATTGTGTAAGTTCTGATATCCGGGTTGCCCAAAACCGGGCTTACCCGGGTAGATATTGTGGGGTTTGCCTGTACGGGTTTGTGGATAATCACCTTCCCGATTGAATCGATTTCACTGTAATGCAGGCTGGTTGCGCCAGTTTGGGCATTGATCAGGAACACCTCGCGAATTGGCTGATCGATGGCCGAGCTGACCCGCAATTGCCAAACCAGCTCTGGAGTGCGAGTACTGACACTCAACAGCGATTCATCAAAAATCATGAGCACAGGTTGGCTGACAATTAATACGCTGGCTTCAACCTGGTTCCATTTTTCGATGGATCCCAGGGCCGATTGACTGGCTTCATCAGATGCAATCACCGGGTTGGTGTCCAAAACCGGATTTTGAGAGACCTCACCGCTGATTGATAACAAGTCCCCGTTTTGGTTCATGTTAACGATTAACTCTCCGGCCAAAACAGGCACTCCCTGGTAAGTTTGTTGATAGCGGTTAACTTCATCT
Organism: uncultured Anaerolinea sp.; assembly: GCA_964559195.1. Lineage (GTDB taxonomy): Bacteria > Chloroflexota > Anaerolineae > Anaerolineales > Villigracilaceae > UBA5195. The sequence goes on from CAZLJB010000414.1 coordinate 503, forward strand.
CCATTATCATCTGTCCGTTTAGAAGTCAGGAGTAAATCCTGGTCGGGTTTGTCCAAACCGAATTGCGGGGCATAAGATGCTAAGATGGGTTGCGCCCTGTCCTGCGATATCCGACTTCTCAGCCTGGATGTGCCCATGGGTATGGGCGCTCCGCCGCCGATAAAGGAAACAATGCCGGTCTCCGGGTTGTGTCCAATTTGTTCATCTGTTTCCATGATGATATTGGGGATGTTATTTGGCTGTGCCTGGGCGTTTATAAAAGGAAATTGCAAAACAAATACAAAACCAATCGTAAAAATCAGTCTAAAAAGTATCCCGAGTTTATGTAAAACAGATCTTTTCATGGATAGTCAGGCCAATTTCGAAAAATTGAAGGGAAATATTTTCTTTTTCTTTGAAGAACTATTTTACTGTTAGACTGATTTGTGAGTTTAAAGGTTATAGCGAAAGCTTCGATCGGTTTTATTTGAACTTTAGCTGGATATAAAAAATTTACAGGTTTACTTCCAACCTTTTGTATCGAATAACCCAAACTACCAACTTATCTCAGATAAATTGATGAATCGGGCAATTAATATATGCGCACATTCTTGCAACCGGCATAACTGACGTCAAAACATTATTTTCGTACGTCTATAGTTCACAAGATTGGACATAACGACATCCTTTGTGAACTTTTTTGGCACATACCATTATATTGAAAAGTACTAACCGTTGATTTGGTTATGTTAGTCAGGTTTTGTAAAAAGATAATTAATTTCAAGCATACCCGATTGGAGCATATTTACTGAAAACCAAACTAGATTCACTCCATCCGATTGTCAGTTTAGCTTACCAGGATTTATTTGAAACCTGATATCACCAAAAAAGTGTCTAATTTGACCTATTTTATATTATACAGCAACAAAACCTTGTATTTTCTTACAATTTCAATAGAATTTATAAACCATCTGGAAAATAAATAATTAAACTATCGTTACTCAATGGCAGCACAATAGTAATCAGATGACCCGTTTGTAAAAGCATCTTTGAATATTCAAACCGCATTCAAAAATTAATTTCTGGTGAATCGAACCATCATTTTTGGTAAATAATTCAAACAGCTCATTTTAATCCGCAAAGTTTTTCAAGAACTTGCGAAAGTGCGATCATGGATAGGCGTTTTGCTTTAGATGGCGCAATTATTATAAATAAAGTCGCTAAAACCTGAGACGAACCCAGGCATGTGAATTTGTGAAGCTGGTAAATCTTACCAAAATTAATGGATACAATTTACCAAGACATACACACTCTCAGGGAGCTACGTTGTACATGCGGATAAGGCCATCCCAGGTGGCAAAGGCCAGCCGCTTTTGGTCGGGGGAAAAAGCCAGGCCGATATTCTCGGCAACATTGCGAGGTAGATCAAGTTTCAAGTATGGCAGCACGGTATTGCTTGTGATGTCCCAGATGCCTAATGTGCCATCCAGATTGTAAGATGCCAGCAGCGAGCCATCCTCAGAGATGGCGGTAGACCAGGTATCCGGGCCCGAATCATAAGTTTTTAACAGCTCCATGGTGCTTGTATTGTAGATTTCAATGATACCCGTTTCACCGAAGAGTACCAACCTGGATTTATCACGCGAGATGCGCATTTCTATAAGGTTATTTCCCAGTCTGTCCTTGATGGTGAGTTCGTTGAGCACTTTCCCGCTATTAATATCCAGCACCTGGATCGGGTGATTCCTGCCGTAAGCAATGATGGTATGGTTGTCTGGCCCAAATTCAATGGTTTGCAACCAATACCTGGACGGGATTTTACGGATCAATTTACCACTGGCCAGGTCAAACAGTCGGATGGCATGATCATCGATTGAAAAAAAGAGCACAGCCAGCAGGCGTTTATCTGTGGATACGGTGCTGCTGACCGGGATGCTGCCTTTCATTTCGGCCAGGATATTTGGATTCGGATGGATGTTTTTGAACCCACCATCCTGCGAGCTGAGTTCGTAGATTTGATTATTATCGATCGTAAGTTCTAAACTAAGCCCGTCCTCGCTGAAGGCTATTTGAGATGCGGGGGGAATGAAGCCTTGTTGTTGGTGAATGGGGCTGGCTTGACCGTTTTTCCACATACTTAAATTGCCATCGCTTGAGATGCCATAGAAGGATTGCCCACCGGATGATACAGCCAGTGCCCAAAGAGGACTTGTTACGGCGAAGGTCTGCTGCGGGGACTTGTTCGTATCCACAGGCCAAACCTCTAGCTGCGCCGGGGCTGTTCCGCCCATCACGACCCACTGGCTGTCGGGTGAGAAGGCGATCGCACTGATGGGATCCTTGCGCTTAATGTCAAAGCGATTACTAAAGGTTGAATAATCCCAGGCTGAGACGGTACGGCTGCCCCAGGCTGTAAAGTAACCCCATTTATACCCGGCAGGTTTGCTGAGCAGTGGAGCGAAAGAGCCGGCTTGCCAGGGAAATAAAGTGATATCCGCGACCTGGTAGGAGACTTCCTGCCAGGAATGACTGTTTAAACCGTGGGTTTGCACACCGGCGGCCACATCCTGGAAAATATAATAGGCATTTTTCCCGATCGGGTCATATTCAATCCATAGGACTGTCTGGGTGTTGTTGACGAACTGGTCGAGGGATTTTACAATCTGGCCATCTGAAACGTTGATGACCAGAATCAGGCCATGATCGCTGACAGCGATGACCTGGGTATTATCCGGTGAAATATCGAAGTCAGCAATCCGGATCGAATCGTTCTGACCCAGGCTTTCGAGTGGATATTCACCGAGCAGACTGCCCGTGGTTAGATCCCAGAATTTGATTGATGGCAAATGGTCGGAATTGACCGAGCTGCTGGCTGCCAGTTTACCATCACGCGAGATCCGGATGTGGCGGTAGAGCGGGAATTGGGGCAGTAGCGTCGGTTCATAGATCGACAGCAATAGGCTGAGATCTTCCGCAGAGAAAATGAATATTCCCGCTGTGGTGGAAGCGATCAGGCGTTTTTCATCGGCGGAAAGCTGCAGTCCATAAGGGGAAAGCCGCAAGCCAGTGCCGAGCCCAAATTTCTGGGTCAGGCTGAGTGTGCCGCGTGGCGCGGACTGGGTAGGCAGGCTGGTCGATGTGGATGGGATGGTTGGAGCTGGCTTAGATAAGGTTGGTTCTGCGACTGGAGTGTCAGTCCTGGTGGTAGGGGGTTGGGTGGCGCGGATTGGTGGCATTCTGGTTTGGACGGTGGTGACGGTGCTCTGTCCACATGCCGAGAGCATTACCCAAATGGAGATGACTACGAATAAAAGTAGGTTTTTCATCTTTTCCTTTTTGATGATCATTGGATTGTATCTGATAAGAATAGCAGGATAATCTGAATATTCAAGAGGCAAG
>CAZLJB010000415.1:0-3875 GCA_964559195.1 uncultured Anaerolinea sp.
TACACGGCTCTGAACACTCTTTCCCTACACGACGCTCTTCCGATCTTGGGAAAGCCGGTAAATCAATTTCATCGCCGCGCAGCTGCAGGGCCGTCACCAGCATCTCGATTTGGGCATTGAAATTAACCTGGGTGAAAATAGCCCCCTTGGGTAAACCGGTACTGCCGCTGGTATAGACGATGGCAGCTTCAGCTTCCGGGCTGACCTGGGCGGGCTGGATGGCGGGGGCTGAAAAACCGGCGCGGGCCACATCCGCCAGACTGAGGCTCAGCTGCAGGCTGGCTTTGCCCCAGCCGAACAACCTGCGAATGGCGTGCGTCAGTGTTGAACCGAAATAGACTTGCGCTTCGGTCTCGGCAATGCAGGTGCTGACATTGCGCAATCCGATGGCCGGATCGATCATGACCGGGACAATCCCGGATTGAAGCATGGCAAAGACCAGTGCGAAAAAATCCAGGCCTGGAGGGGTCATCAGGACGGCGCGCGTCCCGGGTCGGAGGCCGTAGGCAGCCAGCCCGCGCGCGAACAGGTCGCTGCGTTCTGACAACTGGCGGTAGGTCAGCCTCTCCCAGCTGGATTTGTGCCCTGGGAAGATGAAGGCCGGCTTTTCAGGGAAAGCGCTGGCATTATGTTGGAGGCGAGTGGTGATGGGTATCGTCATGGGTGGCGGGTGGAAGAAAAAGGAATGAACTCAGCAATCAGGAAATCCATTATGACACGGATTTGTTGTTCGGGTTGTTCGACAGAATCATAATGGGCTGTTTCTGAAAAAACATGCACCCGGGCACCTGGATAAAGTTCGCGCATGGTCTGTTGCTCGAAAGGCGTGGTTAGATGGTCATGGCGCATTTCCATGATCAGGATTTTACCCGGCCAGCCAGCCAGATCGCCAGGTTGGAAACGATAAGCGCTGTGGAAATCATTCATCAAGGCAAACCGGTTTCGGAGTGCAAGCAGGGTCTGGCGCCGAATAATTTCTCTGAAATGCGCTCGCCAAAAAGTGTGGGTTGGCGTTGAGCGGGGAAAATAACTATAAATGAAGAATTGCATTAACCAGTGAAGCAGGTTAAAGGGCAGGCTTCGCAGCAGACCCAGATAAATGCGGGCGGTGCGGGCCCGCGCCGGGCTGGGTAAACCCGTATGGGTCAGGATCAGCCCGGATGTACGGCTGGCATGGCGCCGGACAAAGGCCTGGGCCACGAATCCGCTGGATGAACCACCCAAAAAGATTGCATTTTCAAGCCCCAAATGATCCATCAAAGCACATAAACCATCACAAAGGTCATCTACGCGTCCAATTGACGGCGGATAGGAAATGGAAATGACCCGGAGATGTCTTGCAAGGGCCTGCATAAATAAAAATGAAGTTTCGGCCTCGCCCATAAACCCAGGCAGCAAAATGAGGATCGTTTGCCCCTGGCGGCTGTCCAGCCAGTCCCAGGATTGTGTCCCAAAGCTGGCGGTCTGCAGTGGATACGCCGCCATAAACTGGCGGTATTGCCCGGATAAATCATCATCACTCGATGATTTCATAACGCCCGCCCCGCTTGACGCGCATGCGCTGTCCTCGCCAGAGAATGGTATTGTCGGAAAAGAGCAAGAATAGGATTTGGAACGGCAGAACCAGGGCCACCAGCACGAGTAATGGCCAGCCCCAGGTGGGCATTGTCTCTTTCAGGAAACGTTCCTTGCCCCACAGATAGACTGCATAAAAAACCAGCAGGCAGGCCGCCAACGCCGGCCAGGTCGAACTGCCACTCAAAGCCAGTATGCACAGCAGGCCCGGCAGCAGATTAGGCAGGCTGGAGGCGAAGGTCAAGATTCTCTGGCGTTGGGAAATTCCGGGCAGCATTAACTCACGCGGAAAAATGAACCAGCGCTTCATCTGCTCGAGGAAAGCGCGCAGGGTTGGTAAATCATTGTCGACGTTGTAAATGGCGGGGGTTTGCCGGTTGCGCATTCCGGCGCGAGTCACCCGGCGAGCCAATTCATGGTCATCGTCCAGGCGTTCACCCATTCCGTTCAGGCCGCCGATGCGATCGAAATCTGCGCGTTTAAGGGCGTAAATGTGGCCGGTAATGGTGTATAACTCGGTCAGATAGGTCAAGGGGACGTAGTTCAAGAGTGCATTGGCGTTGACAAAGGCGCTCATCAAACCACCCCAGGCGGAGTGCCAATTGGTGTAGCAGGCCAGCCCAAAGGTGGCACCAATCCCTGGCTGGAGATAACGGACAAGGGTGGTCAGGGTATCCGGGCGCAGCAGAATATCGTCATCGATGAAGCAGAGTATCTCGCCAGTGGCAGCCTCCAAGCCGGCCAGCTGCTTGGCTGTTTTTAAGGCCACACCGCTCGACGAGTCCACCTGCACCAGGCGGGGCTGCCAGGCAGCAACCTGTGACATTAAGGTCTGGCAAAGTGCCTGTGAGTCGGCATCCTGTCTATCGCAGATTAGAATTTGCTGCAACTGACCGGGATATTTCAGGTGTGCTCGAATGGTCAGCACAGCCCGCAAATCGTTTGGGCTGGCCGTCAGCGGTTGGATCAGGCTGATGGAAGGCCATTTTTCCGGTTCGGATGGCGCGTTCTGGCGGAAAAAGTGCCAGATGAGGGCTACTTTCCAAATGCGGTCGATGATATAAATGGCAGCGAATCCAATTGCCAGGGTGATTAGCCAGGAAGGCATTTAAATCTCCACTTTGGTGATGAGTTATTGTTTTTCTATTTTATGCCTTAATTGTCGTAAAATCAGTTAATCTAGCCCCTTATTATTCGTATTATTAAACTCGTACAGGAGCATCATGCCCAGTAAACCCATCGCTGTAAAGATTGCCGGGTTGGGTAAATACTTACCCCCGAAAATCGTGACAAGCGCCGAACTTGAAAAACAACTTGAGATCCCATCCGGTTGGGTGGAACGAACAACCGGAATCCAGTCGCGGCGCTACGCCAGTCACGAAACCGTGACAGAGATGGCGGCTGCCGCTGCCCGGGAGGCACTCCAGATGGCTGGGATGCAGCCTTCTGACCTGGATGCCATCATTGGCGCATCGGCCAGTGTCCGCCAGGCCATTCCCTGTACGGCGGCCTTTGTCCAACGGGAGCTTGGCGCACCTGATGGAAAAAGTGCCTGCTTTGACATCAACGCCACCTGCCTGGGGTTTGTCTTTGCTTTGCAGACCGCCGCGCACCTGATTGCCGCGGGTGTCTACCAAACGGTCTTGATTTTTAGCAGCGAAATTGCCACGTTCTCCCGTAACCCTAAACAGTGGGAAAGCGCTGTGCTGTTTGGCGATGGCGCAGCTGCAGCTGTGGTGACAGCCGCTCAGCCCGATGAGACCAGCGCCATATGGCACTCACGTTTTGTCACTTACAGCAGCGGTGCCGACCTGACGCAGTTCGTCGGGGGCGGAACGCTCCACCATCCCAATGACCCGGCCACCCGCCCTGAAATGAATATGTTTGACATGGATGGCCCGGCGGTTTTCAAAAAAGCCGTCAGGCTCGTTCCGGCTTTCCTGGATGAGTTTTCAAAGGAACTCGGCTGGAAAAATCAGGATTATGACCAGGTTGTGCCGCACCAGGCCAGCGGGCACGGTCTGAAACTGCTGACCACGCGTTTCGGTTTTCGCCCGGAGCGGGTCTTCATCCACATCCAGGAACGTGGCAACTGTATTGCCGCATCCATCCCGCTGGCACTGACCGAGGCTGTCCAATCCGGGCATATTCAACGGGGCGACAAAGTACTGCTTTTCGGTACCGGCGCAGGTCTAAGCATCGGTGCCCTGGCGCTCATTTTTTGACATGCTAAAAACCGCCCTGGTTACCGGCGCAGGCAGTGGGATTGGACGAGGTTTTGCGCTCGCCCTGGCCCGGCG
>CAZLJB010000416.1:0-3867 GCA_964559195.1 uncultured Anaerolinea sp.
ATAGCTTCAGGTGACTGGAGTTCAGACGTGTGCTCTTCCGATCTGGCCATCCTGGCTGCAAACAAAGATTATAGCGACGGCGCGCCCAAGATCGGCGGCATTATCTTTCAAACCTTTGATAACGCGGATGCGATGGTTCAGGCGCTCAAGGTTGGCGATATTGATATGCTGACCAGCGTGCCAGCCAGTGCCTTTGAGACGGTCAAGGGTTTTCAGAATGTGAAGACGACTGCGATAGAAAATAGCTATTTCTACGAGCTGATTATTAACACGGTAGACCCGAATCACAAGCCCGCCCCGACCGGCAATCCTGCGCTGGCTGATCCGGCCGTGCGCCTGGCGATAGCCCACTCCATTAATAAAAAGGATTTTGTCGATATCGTCATGCAAGGATTGGCAGCGCCGGGGGATACCATTGTCGCACCTTCCATGGGGGGCGGATTCTGGCACAACCCGAATATCAAAGACATTCCCTTCGACATTGCCGAGGCCAATCGTGTGTTGGATGAAGCGGGATATAAACTCGGCAGCGATGGTGTGCGCGTCAAGGGCAAACTGCGCCTGGAGTTTCGCCTGCAGTTTCCTTCGACATCTTCTGTTTATTCACGTATGGCGGATATGATGGTGCCCTGGTTCAAGCAGGCTGGCATGAAGCTTAACTCTGAAGCGATGGATGAGGACAGTATGACGGCTGCCATCACACCTACCGGCGATTATGACCTTGTGATTTGGGCCTGGGAGCCTGATCCCGATCCCGACTTCATTCTCAGCGTGTTGACAACCGATCAATTTGTGGATGGTGGTTGGAGCGACAGTGGGTATCATAACCCGACGTATGACCAACTCTATCTTGACCAGCAAAAACTTGTGGATAAAACCGCGCGTCAGCAGGTAATCTGGAAAATGCAGGATTTGGTTTTCAATGATCGACCATATATCGTTTTGTTTTATGAAAACCTGTTGCAGGCTTACCGCTCGGATCGTTTCTCCGGTTTTATTGAGTCACCGCTTGGAATTGAGTCCACAAAGTCGTTGACGAGTACAGAATTGGTCAGGTAACCTTAATTCTCTTTGCCTCTTTCGCCTGTGTCATACAGAATAAAAGACGAAAGAGGCAAGGACTTCTCAAAGTAAGACAGCATTATTGATCCTTTGCAGAGACCGGGCCCATGAATCGACGCGACTACCTTCTTCGTAAACTAGGCTTATCTTTTGTGACGATTTTTGTGGTGATCGTCATTAATTTTATGTTGTTTCGAGTACTGCCGGGCGACCCGGTCAGAGCGGTGATCGGGCGCAATATCCGCATATCCGTCGAGACACAACAGGCTTTACGCGAACAATTTGGCCTGGATAGGCCCGTTTTTCCTGACCAATTTCTCGATACCATCCGGCAGTGGGCGCAGGGCAACCTGGGAGTCTCGTGGTCATTACGGCGTCCGGTCAGCGAAGTACTGATGTCAAAGCTGGGGAATACGGTTATGTTGATTGGCCTGGGGCAGGTGCTTGCCATTATCCTGGGTGTGAGCCTGGGCCTTCTGGCTGGTTGGAAACGCAAGACCGCCATTGATGTCGGCGCAGTCACCTTCTCGCTGGTGGCCTGGGCCATTCCGACATTTTGGCTGGGGATCATCTTGTTGGCGGCGGGCAGCGCCTGGTTTGGATTGCCAACCGCCGGTATTATCAGCCCGGAAAACACCGGCAAGCCGTTGATGTCCGTTCTGCCCGATCTTGCCCGTCACCTTTTCCTGCCAACGCTGACGCTGACCATTCTGTATATGGGTGAGTATATGCTCATCATGCGCTCATCCATCCTGGAAGTGCTCAGCGAAGACTATATCTTGACCGCCAGGGCCAAAGGCATGAGCGACTGGCAGGTGCTGTGGAAACACGCGCTGCGAAATGCCATGCTGCCGATCGTGACCTTGATTGCGCTCAACCTCGGATTTACCGTATCGGGCGCTATTTACATCGAAACAGTTTTTTCTTACGACGGACTTGGAAAGCTATTTCAGACTGCGCTTGTCAAGCAGGATTACCCACTGTTGCAGGGTGCATTCCTCCTGCTGGCTGTGAGCGTAATTATTGCCAATATGGCTGCGGATGTCTTGTATGCTGTGTTAGACCCGCGTGTGAAGGAGAGTTGACGTGAATGAAAACTGGGCTCCCTTCAGGCGCAACCTGTCCGATTTTTGGAAGGCGTTCCGCCGCAATAAACTCGGACTTTTGGGCGGCTTCCTGGTTCTGACTGCGATTCTCGTGGCCACATTCGCTCCCATGCTCACGCCTTACGCGCCAACCGAAGTAATTCGTGACGCAAATGGACACGGTTTGACCTTCGCTCCGCCTTCTGTTCATTTACCATTGGGTACGGACGACGCGGGCCGCGATATTTGGTCTCAATTGATTTTCGGTGCGCGTGTCTCCTTGATGGTCGGCTTTGTGGCGGGGTTCATCGCCATGTTTGTCGGCAGCCTGTTTGGTATTTTGGCGGGCTACTTTGGTGGACGGATTGATAATCTGCTGATGCGCGTCACGGATGTCTTGCTGGTCATTCCAGATTTGCCACTCATGCTAGTGCTGGTCGCCACCTTGCGCCAGATGGATTTACACATCTCGCCGCTGGTGGTGTTGATCGCGGTCATTGGCCTGCTATATTGGACCAGCACCGCGCGCCTGATCCGGTCGCAGGTGCTGACCATTAAAGAGCGTCAATTCGTGGCACGCTCGCGCGCCATTGGTGCGGGACATGGGCATATTATTCGTAAGCATATTTTGCCCCAGATTATGCCGCTGATCGTTGCCAACACAGTGCTGATCATTTCCACTGCCATCCTGATCGAATCTGGGCTGGCCTTCCTGGGGCTTGGCGACCCGACCCAGCCGTCCTGGGGTGCGATGCTCAATTTTGCCTTTGACCGCAGCGCGATTACCAACGGGGCCTGGTGGTTCTATCTTCCGCCTGGTTTTGCCATCGTGTGGGTTACGCTTGGCTGTGTGTTGCTCGGCAACGTGCTGGAGGAAATGCTCAATCCGCGTCTGACGGCACATCATCTCGAAGGCACCCAGAAAATTATCTCGATCCCCAAAGCCGCAGAACAGGCAACCCCCCAACCCCTGCTGTCGGTTCGCCACCTGACAACCGAGTTTCTTCTGAACGGCAACCAGGTCGCGCGCGCGCTGGAAGATGTTTCCTTTGATGTGCTGCCTGGTCGGACCATCGGGCTGGTCGGCGAATCGGGCTGTGGCAAAACCACCACGCTGATGTCGATCCTGCGTCTGCTGCCTTCCAATGGATGTATCACTGCCGGCAATGTCTATTTCAAAGGTGTCGATCTGCTGGCATTGAGCGAACATGAAATGCGCAAGCACCGTTGGAAGGACATGGCCATCATTTTCCAGGGCGCGATGAATGCGTTGAACCCGGTCATGAAGGTCGGCGACCAGATTCGTGAGGCGATCCTGCACCATAACCTGATGAAGGGCGAAGCCGCCGAACAGCGCGTAGGGGAATTGCTGGAACTGGTCGGCATCCCGCACAGCCGCCGTGATTTATATCCACACCAATATTCGGGCGGGATGCGCCAGCGCGCGATGATCGCCATGGCGCTGGCCTGTTCACCAGAGCTGCTGTTTGCCGACGAACCGACCACGGCGCTGGACGTGATGATTCAGGCGCAGGTTTTGGAGCTGCTCAAACGAATTCAGAAGAACCTGGGACTGGCGATTGTGCTTGTGACGCATGACCTGGGTGTGGTGGCCGAGATGTGCGATGATGTGGTAGTGATGTATGGAGGCAAGGTGGCTGAATATGGCCCGGCGGAGATCGGAAGAGCGTCGTGTAGGGAAAGAGTGTTCAGAGCCGTG
>CAZLJB010000417.1:0-3859 GCA_964559195.1 uncultured Anaerolinea sp.
CTCTTCCGATCTGGTGACACATTCGGGCAAAATCGAACCCGGTTGAGTTGCCCACCCTATTCAGATTATTCAACCCAAGGAGATTCTATGCCCAAAGAAAATAAAAAAAACGCCGGCTTGCCAATACCGCCGCCTCTTTTGATGGCAATCTTCCTGGTGGTGGCGCTCTTGTTTGGGTGGAAACTGCCCATTCCCATCCCCTTCCCAGCCTGGATGAAGATAACCGGTTGGGGTTTGTCCCTGGCCGCTATTGGAATTGGCCTGAGCGCGGTACGGGCCATGCGGAAAGCGCATACCTCGCCCGACCCTCGCACGCCCACCAGCGCAATTGTCAGCGCAGGGCCATTTCGCTTTTCACGCAACCCCATCTACCTGAGCTTTGTGTTGGTTCTAATCAGCCTGCCGCTGATATTTGGTTATTATTGGGGCGCCATCCTGGCACCAGTGGCAATAGATGCTTACAACCGTCTAATTATCGAGCGCGAGGAAATTTATCTTGAGCAGCAATTCAATCAGGTATACCTAGATTACAAATCCCGTGTGCGCAGGTGGTTGTAATCCGGTTCCATTCAAGGCTTGTAATTTCTGAGATAAACATCTGCACGCCCGGTATTCAAATCCCAAATGGCAGCAAAACGCTCCCAACTCCAGATGGACGAACGAGTAACCAGTCGCAATAAGTCATAATACCTGGCAAGTTCAGGATCACGGATGCGATTCTCATTATTTTTTACACTTTGAAGATAGCCATCCGGTATGGCGCGCTCAAAATGCCCGGCAACCGGGTTTTCGGTCTTGATCGGTGGCAACCTGGCCAGGAGTGGGTCGCCCAGGCCCAACCGGTCAATTATATAGATGTTGGGGCCGGCAAAGTAACCCATAAACCCGACATTCAGTAAGGCTTGAACCTTTGCGCCGCTGGCTTTTAACTGCAGTCCACGAAAAACCCAATCATGAAAAGGCTCAATCGTGTTTGCTTTATCAAACAACAGGCTTGAAGGTTGGTAATAAAAACTGCGTTCATCCGATATGTCATTAATATCAGTTCGCCCGGTGGAAAAGGATGCATCGTCAATACTGGTCAGGGTGGGTGTGGGGGAAATGAAACCAAGCAGGCAGATACCAAGCAGAATAATAATTCCTCCTGAAAACGAAACCTGGCACATGCGTCGGTTAAAAAGAACAACTGCCACAATTAACGCACCGGAAAAAAACCGGCCACTCATATAATCCGCGCCAATCCACAAGACATAGCCCAAATAAAGTATCACGCCAAGCGCAATATTTTTCTCACGCCATGATCCCTGGCTAAAGGTCAAACCAATTGCCACGAAAATAATCAGCAATGTGATTGGATCCCAATGGATTGAATTGACAAAATAAAGGTAACCCCGTTCAAGCAAATCCAGCCTTAGGAGACCCGTGTTCAACTTGGCATAGGCGGTATTTGGAAACAGGAAACCATAATATATAACTGAAAATATCTCCCAAAGCAAAAAGGGCAAAAAACCGAGCGCCATCCCCTTTAAAGCCGACAGGGATTTTCTTTTGAGCAGAATATAGATCAACGCCGGCAGAAAAAAAAGAATGCTGTCCATGCGATTAAGTGTCGCCAGCGCAACAATCAAAGTAAGCCAGAAAATTCTAACATTCCCCAAATTTTGATCTGGACTCAGAAATAACACTAAAAAAACAGCCAATAACAGATGAGTCGCTGGATTTTCAAGGCCCGAAGTAGAAAAATCGATAAAAGCCTTGGAAAAAAATAGGATGAATAACCCGGCAAAGGTTGCCAAATTCTGGCGAGGCATCATTTTCTGCACGAGTAAAAACGCCCCGATCGAAACGGCCAGTGATAAAACCAGGGTCGTGTAAAAGGCTTCATGGGTAAAAAAGTATAGTATGCTGAGCGCAAACATCCAGAGCGGATGTGTATAGGCTTGAACCCTTTCAGCTGTATTCCAGGTCAGGCCATAACCGTTGACCAGGTTATCCACTGTTCTGAGGGTGATATAAGCATCTTCAGTCACCCAGGCTGACCGGAATAAAATCATCCCAAACAACGCTGCCAGGAAAATCAGGACGGGAGTTTCATTATTGGCCTTGACAGGTAATTTTGGAAGCATTTCCGTTCCTTTACGTTTTAAATGCTTATTGCGATCTGGATAGTTGCAAAGCAATCACCGACATTTATTGAAAAAATTATTTCAGCAAGTTTATCACGAGGCAATAGTTGCGAGTAGAGCGTAGTAAAATAGTACTGTTATGTCCAATTATTTAAAAACTGGTAGGAAGTTTACCAGGACGAACTGGAACGGAACAATTCCGATTACCGAATTCCATCTCAGAGGAGATTTTGCATGGCTGATCAGTTTGATGTTGTAGTTATTGGCGCTGGACCAGGCGGGTACGTAGCTGCCATCCGGGCTGCCCAGTTGGGCCAAAAAACCGCGATTATTGATAAACAATGGTTGGGCGGCGTCTGTCTAAATGTGGGCTGTATTCCTTCCAAAGCGTTACTGCGAAATGCGGAGATTGCACATACTTTACGGGAACGTGGCAAGGAATTTGGTTTTTCGTTTGACAACCTGGTGCTCGATTTCAGCGTGGCCGCCAAACGCAGCCGTCAGGTCTCAGAGCGGCTGGTCAAAGGTATTGGTTTCCTGATGAAGAAGAACAATATCACGGTCTATATGGGTACAGCCAGGCTGACATCAAAAGACAGCCTGACCGTCACCGACAAGGATGGCAAGGTCAATGAACTAAAAGCCAGGAACGTCATCGTTGCCACCGGTGCCAGCTCAGCTGTACCAGGCAGCTGGAAAGTGGATGGCAAAAAAGTAGTTACCTACATGGAAGCCATCCTGCAGGAGACACTCCCCAAATCCGTGGTGGTAATCGGTTCGGGTGCCATCGGGGTTGAATTTTCAACAGTATGGAGTTCCTATGGCGTGGACGTGACCATCGTCGAGATGCTGCCGCGTATCGTGCCATTGGAGGATGTGGAAGTCAGCGCCGAGTTGGAAAAGGCCTTTAAAAAACGCGGGATCAAGACCCTGGTTGGGCATAAAGTTGAATCGGTGGAAACCACGGAGACTGGCGTCAGGGTTACAGTTTCAGCAGCAGGCGAGAGCAAGGTACTGGAAGCCGAGCAGGCCCTGGTTGCAATTGGGTTCCGGCCCAACTCAAAGGGATTGGGGTTGGAAGAAGTTGGCGTAAAGATCAGCGAGCGCGGTTTCGTTGAAATTGATGAAAAAATGGCTACCAACATACCCGGGATCTGGGCCATTGGCGATGTAACTGGAAAGCTAATGCTGGCGCATGTCGGCTCTGCTATGGGCATTGTGTGTGCCGAAAATATTGCGGGACACGAGACAGTCACCCTCGATTACGAGATGATGCCACGGGCCACATATTGCCAACCCCAAATTGCATCCTTCGGTCTGACCGAAGCACAGGCCAAGGAGCGCGGTTACAACATCAAAGTGGGTCGCTTCCCATTCCAGGCCAATGGCAAAGCCCTCGGGCTGGGTGATTATGCCGGCTGGGTCAAACTGATTGTGGATGAAAAATATGGCGAAATTCTGGGCGCGCATATGATCGGTCCCGAAGTTACCGAACTACTGCCAGAATTGACTCTGGCCCACATGATGGAACTTACCCCCGAAGAAATCGCCCGAAATGTGCATGCCCACCCCACCATCTCAGAAGCCCTGATGGAAGCGGCACACGGCGCGCTTGGCACTCCCATTCACACATAACATTAACAGCTAAAAAAAGCCCTGCTATGAATCGCAGGGCTTTTTTTATTACCCACAGTCATGGGTAAGCAAAATTACGAAACTACTCGCTGGGTGTT
>CAZLJB010000418.1:0-1698 GCA_964559195.1 uncultured Anaerolinea sp.
ACACGGCTCTGAACACTCTTTCCCTACACGACGCTCTTCCGATCTATTAACAATGGCAGGTTGTGATATCCAGCCAACTGCCTGAGCTGTTCCATCTGAGATGCTGTCACCCCGCGGTAACGGTTGGTGTTTTGCTCCAACAAACCAGTGACAAGCGTGCTGCCACTTCCCATCACAAATTCCAACTCTGGCATGGGAGTGCCTGGCTCCCAGATGAAATGCCGGTCAGCCAGACTGTTCTGCCATTCGCCAAGATGAGTGCTCGTCGTTACAATTGAAGGAGCGAGTTGTTTGGCAGTCTGAAACAAAGCGCTGGTTTTGCCCCCGGAACCCACAAAAGCGATCACAGAGCTTTGGGAAAAACGAAGGGCGTTAGAAAGGCTAATCATGAGCTGGCTAAGGCAAACAGGGAATTATGACTGGGTAACGTTATTCGAAAATGAGAGCATGGCTTCCAATACCCCACCAGCAATTGCAAGTGCCTTATCCGATACGGTAAAACAGTAGCTCCGATCATTACGTTGGTCAATATCACCTATCTTTACACCTTTTTCGATTGAAACACCTGGACGGATCAAGCCACGCAAAATTCCGGCAAAAGGAGCCCGGATAGCTTGCCCATCCACCTGCGCAATAAGCTGACCTTCTTCAAAATGATCGCCAATCTTCGCGGTACTGGTCAAAACGCCTGTCAGCGGTGCTCGGAGCACTCGCCGAGTATCACCTTCAGGGATGCCCGTATCCATGCTGGCAGAACCACTCCAGTAGACACGCCCGAGAAAATGCCCACGCTGGGTTTCGACCACAGCATGACAATTTTCTCGACAAGTAAAACCTGGTCCCAAACCGATTACAAGCGGTGCAGATAATATGCTGGAATCTGAATAATGTTTCATCAAACGGGCATCGATCAGTGTGGAAAACAAGCCTTCATTTAGAAGAATGGAAGCCGGGGGGTCTATCAAAACCGGGATAAAGCCAGCCCTGATGAGCTCAAATGCTTCCATTGAAGAGCCTGCCAACTTGCCAGTCAACCCCTCGACACTGAACTCTCCATCGTAAACAGCTTCTGAAAAGGAGACGGTCCGGCGTACCGCTAAAGGCCTGGAAAGCTCGGTTATGATGATTTTATAACCGGCATGATGCAGCCGCAATGCAACCCCTGAAGCCAGATCACCACCACCTCTGATCAAGATATATTTCATATATTTTTAGAAACGAAGGGAGAGGCAGCTCAGACCGCCGTCCATTTTTTGAAACTCGGACATCTCAAGCACGAAAAGACCGTATCCATAATTGCGCAAGGTCCTTTCGATTTTCGGAAATCCAGCCGGGATGAGAATGGAATCATTGACCCGGATGCAATTGGCTGCATATTCTTCTCCAGGCATGACCGGGATAATTTCGAAATCAATAAAGGCAGGCTGTCTGAGTAGAGATTCAATCACAACCAGGCGGTTGTCACCGATGTAAGAAATACCACTTTTGAGATGAAGAATATTGGGCGTCTGGCGAATATCGACCGTACTGGATGTGTAACCAAATTTTGTAAGCCAGGCTGCCAATTGATCAACCCCAGACTGATTGGTTCGCTCGGAAATACCAATAAAAAAATGGGAACCAGCTTCACAAATATCTCCACCATCCAGGTTGCCCGGAGCAACAATTCTGGATATTTCCGGAAAAAATTGTCGAAGG
>CAZLJB010000418.1:1798-3855 GCA_964559195.1 uncultured Anaerolinea sp.
TTTCGATGCCCACTGATGGCAAGTACAGCCGCGCAAGTGCGTTCGTATTCGATCTGGATAACATTAAATAAACTTTTTCCCAGTTCGGCATCCGGCACAAGCTCGGCATATAAGGCCGCTATGCCCATATCCGCTTTTAGAAGCGACGATTCGGCATTATCCAGCAGGGTTTTGAAAAAAGGCCAACCGCGGTACATCTCGCCCAGGCTGGTTTTATCCGGTATAACATCCAAACCGGTTCCAAGTCCATACCAACCGGGCAAATTGTACCGGCTTTGCATCCAGGAGAAGACCCATGGAATTGCGCGGATATTGGATACTTCGGTTGTTCCGGCTCGGGAAACGGGACGGGAACCGATATGCAGACGCTTGATTTCATCGAGAGGAGTGGCAGCCTGCCAGAATTCGATAAACCGGGGAGTTTCATAAACAAGCTGCCGATAGGCCTGGAAAGCCGAGCGGGACATGCTGTCCATGGAAGTACGCCATTCGACAGGAATGTTGCTTGTCTTTTCACCATTCACAGCCGGTAGGCCAGTGGAAGCAGAAGCCAAAATGACAGCATTGACAATCTGTTCGAGATGACGATGCGCGAGGTCGGGGTTTGAGTAGCGCGAGGCGATGGTCTCACCCTGTTCTGTAACCCGGAATCGGCCATTGATACTGCCAGATGGTTGAGCGCGAATGGCACGATTGGCGGGCCCGCCACCTCGAGCAACCGTACCGCCCCGACCATGAAAGATAGTCAGACGAACCGCATGGCTATTTGCAACAGCTGAAATGGTCTCTTGAGCCTGGTAAAGTGCCCAATTTGCCATCAAGTAACCGCCATCCTTGTTACTATCAGAGTAGCCAATCATTACCATCTGCTCGTCATGGCAGGCAGCCAGTTGGTCACGATAAACAGGGTTTGAGAATAATTCGGTCAGGATACGTGGAGCATCCTCCAGGTCGTGGATTGATTCGAACAAAGGACAAATTTGCAACCCGGTCTCACAGCCAGTCCAACGGGCCAGCAATAAAACGGTTAAAACGTCGGCTGCAGAATGGGTCATGGAAATAATAACGGGGCCAAGCAGCTCTGCGCCATAAATTTGTTGAACACGCCCAATCAACTGGAACAAGGCCCAGGTCTCAGCAGTTGTAGAAGTCACCCCAGGGTGATTGGAAAGCTCAGGCAACGGATCAGACAAAAGCCGGGATAATAGATTTATTCGCTCTGGTACCTGAAGTGACTCAAAAAGTGGGGTGATTTCAAGCGCACGCAAAATTTCGCCCAGAGCTTTGTTAAATTTACTTGAGTCTTCACGAATATCAAGGCGGGCAGCATGCAAGCCAAATACCGATAACTGCCGGCGAAGGGTGAGCAATTCATCGTTGGCAAGCGGTTCCGGAATAGCGTTGGCGATTAAATCCAAAGGATGGCTGATGTCTTCCGTATGCGCACGCGCACGATGTTCTTCGCGTCCCAGTAAGCGTCTTTTCATATCTTCCTGGGAAGCTTCAGCCAGATCAGCCGCCAACAAGGATAAAATCAAACGATAGGGTTCCCCGGCATAGCGCTGTTCGATATATTCGACATGCGCCGGGAGTGGACGACGTTTTTCAATCCATTGAACCAATTCGGTTGGTGGAGGGAAGCGCCTGGCACTCATACTGAGGTGTCGGGCCACGCTTTGCAGAGTCCGACGATGATTTTCCACAGCCAGGCCTCGATGCAAACGCAAGGTCTCAGCAGTCACCTCGCTAGTGACATTCGGGTTGCCGTCACGATCACCACCCATCCAGGATGCCAAACGTAGCCAATTCTGGCCGGGATTCAGACCTGGATAGTATTCGGCCAGTGCCTGGTTGAGATCAGCATAAAGCCAGGGAATGGTCTTCCAAAAAACCGAATCAATATAATACAGACCTGTGCGAACTTCATCAGTCACTGCCAACTTACTTGCGCGACTGCGATCAGATAACCACAAGGCAGTTATCTCAGCATGCATGGCCCTGGCAAAGTTTTCACGCTCTCTTGGCAGCAAACTCGATCGTGTTACTTCATTCAGCAG
>CAZLJB010000419.1:0-3845 GCA_964559195.1 uncultured Anaerolinea sp.
GGCAAACGAAAAGAAATTTCGAATGCCCAAGGACAATAAAACGAAGAAAAGCTGGAGGGCAGGTGCACGCCCTAAAACATAAACGTCGATAAGTAGAGATAGCATCTGATAAAATAGCCCGCATGGATGTTTATCTTCTGCAAGGCCTGGCTCTTGGTTTCGCTGCCGCTGTCCAACCGGGGCCATTCATGGCCTATCTGATCACGCAGACCCTCAACCTGGGCTTTCGCAAGACCTGGTTGGCTGCCTTTGCGCCTTTAATCAGCGATGGCCCGATCATTGCCCTGGCGCTGCTGGTGCTGACACGCATGCCAGCCTGGCTGCAGCGCGGGCTGAACCTGGTCAGCGGCCTTTTTATCCTGTATCTGGCCTGGAATGCTTTTCAGAACTGGCGAAGGCCCAGCTCAACCGACCTGCCAACTGCTTCCATGCGACAGCAAAGTATTTTCAAAGCAGCCTTGATGAACGCCCTCAGCCCCATGCCTTATATTTACTGGAGCCTGGTAACCGGCCCGATTCTGATCGCCGGTTGGCGCGCCAGTCTGGCTTTTGGACTGGCTTTTCTCGGCGCCTTTTACCTGATGCTGATCGGCGGGCTGCTGGCCATCCTGGCGCTGTTCGGCACGGCGCGCAGTTTGGGCAGCCAGGTCAGTCGTATCCTTTTGGGGATTTCGGTGCTGGCCCTGGCCATCTTCGGACTGCTGCAGCTTTGGCGCGCTTTTATGGACTGAATAAACCCAATACCAGCTCTGGATCGCAAATTTCAATCGGCTCACAGCCCTGAACGGGATACCTGGCCTTTGAGGCAGGATTTGGATTTGACGTTGGCTGGCTCCGTTCGCCTGGCTAGCCGGTCACCTGCTGGTCTGTCACTTTTAGCGCCTGGTCAATCACGCTGAAGCCTTCCTTGAGCTGATCAGGGCTGATGATCAGCGGCGGAATGATCAGGATCGTATGCCAGTGCGTATACACAAACAATCCCAAATCCAGACAGGTTTTACGCAGGGCCGCCATTTCCGGGCTGCTGCCATTCCAGGGGGCCAGCGGCTCTCGGGTCTGGCGATCTTTGACCAGCTCGATAATCCCAAACAGACCGATCGAACGTACCTCCCCCACCGAGGGGTGTGCTTCGCCCAGGTCAGTCAGCAGCTTGTGCAAAACCGGCCCCATAGCGGCGGCATTCTCAACGATGTGATCTGACTTCATGACCCCAATATTGGCAACCGCAGCCGCCAGTGAGACCGGGTGGGAAGTATAGGTCAGGCCTGATTCGAAAACATGCTCATCAAAAGCTGCGGCAATTTCCGGCTTCATGGCCACCGCGCCCAATGGCGCATAAGCCGAAGTCAGCCCCTTGGCCATGCTCATCAGGTCAGGCACCACGTTCCAATGATCAACCGCAAACCACTTGCCGGTGCGGCCAAAGCCTGCCATGACCTCATCCGCAATCATCAAGATGCCGTATTTATCGCACAATGCGCGCACCCCGGCCATATAACCAGCCGGTGGGATGATGATCCCATTCGTGCCGGTCACCGATTCCATCAAGACGGCCGCGATACTCGCAGGGCCTTCGTACAGGATGATTTCTTCGAGATGGTTGAGATAATCCTGGCAGAAATCGGCCTCGGAGATGTTCGGATTGGTGCGATGGAATGTAGAACGGTAGCGGTACGGATCCAGGAAATGAACCACACCCGTCATCAGGTTGGGCTCCCAGGCCACGCGGCGTGGGTCACCCGTGGCAGCCATCGCGCCAGCCGTCGCACCGTGATATGAACGGTAGCGCGCCAGGATCTTGTGGCGACCGGTATAAGCCCGGGCAATCTTGATGGCGTTCTCGTTGGCATCCGCCCCGCCCAGGGTAAACAGCACCTTGCTGAGTTTTCCACCAGGGGTAATTTCCGCCACGGCCCGGCTGGCCAAAGCGCGGATTTTGGTGGTCATGCCCGGCGCGGCATAAGGAACTTCATCCAATTGGGCCTTCATAGCCTCAATCACACGCCGGTCGCCATGACCAATATTGACACACATCGTCATCGAATTGAAATCAAGATATCGCTTTCCACTCGTATCCCAAAAATAAACACCCTCAGCCCGGCTGAGCGGGATAGGGTTGACTTTTGCCTGGGCCGACCAGGTCCAGAAGACATGTTCTTTTGAGAGCGGCACAATCTGGTCATCGGGCAGATCAAACACAGGCACCTCACAGTTGCAGGATGGTTTATTACCAGAATCGTATCACGGGATTTGGAAATCAGGAGGTTCGAAAATAGCGGCTGCCGAAATTGGAAAAAAACTAACCAGGAACGTAAATGACACACCCAAACCCCCTTCGATAAAACTAGGCTTAGCGTTTTCTCATCCATTATTGATATTAAAGTGACGGGAAGGCGCCTGCGCGCCGGCTGGGGAATATGGGCTCCAGGGTATTTCCTGTACACTTTCTAATTACTTTTGGCGGCGAGAGAGCAGGGGTGAGGGCATTATAATTATTGCGGAAATTATCGTTCCGATCACAATTGAAAGACATGCGTAATTTTGACCTTAAAAGTAGTTACAATAAATCACAAACACTGGAAATAAAATTCAAAGATTGGATGGCAGAATGAAACCAAAATTCATAGTAATAGCTACAGTACTTTTATTCGCTACCCAGGCCTGCCTGCTCAGCAGCCCGTCCCTTCCCGATCAAGCCAGCCTGGCAACCAGCGTAGCCGCCACCGTCCAGGCCCTGACAGCCAATACAGCTGCCCCAGGCCCCGAGACTGCCATCCCACCCACCAACATTCCACCGGCAGCCACACCCATACCTGCCACACCCATACCTGCCACACCCGTACCTGCCACAGCGCCAACCGGCAACCCGGTTTCGTTCCAAAATATTTCACTGATCATTCCATCCGGGCTGGCAAACAACGCAGCCGGCCAAATTGTGCCTGAAATGAATGCAGCCAACAGCGCCCCCTGGAGCATTGCACCTGAACATACCCTCTTGACCCTGACGGGTTATCCGATCACACGCACAGGGTTTGAACCTGAAATCCATGTTTATCCCGCCGATCAATATGCCGGCGCAAATCCAGCCGGGGCAAACAGCCTGTCCCGCCTGCGCACCATCCTATCCAACCCAGGCCTGCCACTGACAAACGATAATGTACCCGGAGTGCCTTATTTCAATGCCGCCCAACTCTACGCGGCCCAGGCCAGTCTGCTGCAGTTCCAAAATGGGCAAGGGCTGCGTATGATTTCCGAATCCGCCCAATATTTTGCCCCCATCACCAGTGACTTGAGCTATTACCATTTTGAAGGTCTGACGTTGGATGGAAAATATTTTATCGTGGCCATATTTCCCATCATCGTGCCTCTGCAAGCCACTCTGGAGAATCCCAGCGCGGATGGGATTCCCTTCCCCACCGACCCAGGAGACGCCACCAGCTCCAAAAATTATTTTCTGGCCATCACAGACCGGCTGAACAGCGCCAGCCCAGAATCATTTCAACCACCGCTTACCCAGCTGGATGCCCTGATCCAATCCATTCAGATCAAACCCTGACCCTTGGAACATCGGCTGGACCACCCGCTGAGACAGCTGTCACATAAGCACCCCATTGCACCGGTAAGGGCTAGGCAGCCGCAATCTCCGGGTTGACCAGTTGGGAACGAATGCCCATGTTTGGCCTGACCATATACCCCCTGCGAAACTGCCTAATAGCTGCAAAACCTCAACCCGCGGCAGGTCCCATCGCATTAAAAAGCGCGCCAATTCCAAAAAAGGCCAGGATTGCCAGCAGCAATATCCACTCAAAACCAAATTGAAAACGAATGGACATGGAAAGCAAGTT
>CAZLJB010000420.1:0-3826 GCA_964559195.1 uncultured Anaerolinea sp.
TCCATCTGAGGCCTGGTTGCGGGTTTACAAACGCTATAATGAAAGACGCAAATAACATTGGTTTTGATATCTCTATTTGAGCTATCCAGGACAATAGAATTTATTTGTTTTGGCGATTGAGAAACCTATGGCTAGATTGCATATATACAGATTAATAAAAACAGGTCTCCTGGTTTTCTAAATCAGGAGACCTGTTTTTATTCGTTTTATTTGACTCGTTTTGCAAACTCATTCAGAGATAAATAGTAAGGCTCAATGCTAGGGATGAAATGTTGTTCATTTTTTGCATGCGGCCCAATACCAGATTGGCCCCATACTACAGCCTGACCTCCGGGAGCAAAACGAGCACTGGTGCCGGGCAGCTTTCGTCCAATTTTGGGATCGTGACCAGAAACTTGCTGGACGGCTTCGATTAGCGCCACAAGGGCCGGATTGGTCGGATTGCATGCCACGCCGTCTTCCATGACGGAATATGAAACTTCTAGTCCGTTTTCGGCACAATAGGCATCCACAGTTAGTTTAAGCGAGGCGGTATTGTCTTGTGGGATGGGGCGAATTTCAACACCCAGGATCCCTTCTGCGGCAGTAACGTTGTAAACCCCCGGGGTTCCCACCTTGATGAATGGAAACTTAGCCTGGGATTGCCAACCATCCGCTGCTTTTAAGGTCAGGTGCTTGCTGAAAATTTCGTTCAGGGCAGTGCGCGCATTGATCAGTTTTTCGCTCAAGTCGGCAGCGCCAGCCACACCAGAGTGACCTTTTGCGCCACGCGCAATCACGTCAAACCGCATCACACCGCGATTTTCAATGCAAATCTCACCAAATAACTCGTTCCCTTTTTCACCGGTACGTTCACCTGCCACCAGAAAACTGGGTACATAACCAGTTTCTTCTTTGAGTAGTTTTAATACCTGAGGGGTGCCCCAGGCCTCTGTTTCGCCATTTTCTTCATTGCCGACCAAAAGAAGGGAAATGTTGGAATTAGCATGGCCGGAATAAAGGGCATCTTTCATCCAGACCATATATGTAGCAACTACTGTTTTCATGTCAGCTGAACCGCGCCCTCTTAAGTAGTCGCCTTCGATGGATGGCCCAAATTGACTGTCATCTGGTTCGGGCTCAACCACATCAAAGTGACCTGTCAAGAGAACAGAGCCAGGTTGGACATGCTCCATGTTCGGTTTTTGGCTGCCGCCCGGAAAGGATGCCAGCACGGCAGGGTATTTCCCGTCAAAGTACCGAACGTCCAGGCCATTCTTTTTTAGGTAATCAAAGACAAATGTCCCGGCGCGGTGAACTTCATCCAAGCGTTCATCTGGACAGGCTGTTACAGATGGAATCCGGATCAGGTGTTTGGCTAAATCAACTATTTCGGAGGTTTTATCCTGATAAGCTACTTCAGCTACACTTTCTACAGCCGGGCGGAATCGAATTGGAAGTTCCGGATGAGTTCGAGCCTCTTCGCGGGCGTGAACCAGCATTTCCCCAATTTTTTCAGATTCTGATCCGAGTAAATTCATTCTGTTAGCAATTTTCTCCATGTCTGCACGAACCTGTTGTTCACGTTCTTCAGCCAATTCACGCATTACACTCGGAGAAACTTCATCGTTGGCGCCTAATTCCATTTGCAAACGTGCGCGGATTTTTTCTGCTGTATTGGGAGCGCCAGCTGCCATTTCCACCAGCGGTGATAAATCTTCCCACATACCGAGTGCTTCGGCCAGCGGGCGGAGTTCATCGAGCGTCCACTTTAGGAAGTTTCGCATACCGATCGGTTTACCCGTCAATGGATTTTCGATTTCGGCCCGCAGACCTTCGCGTGCAGCGATATTTTCATTGGCGCGGGCTCTCGTAATATCCTCTGAATCGTAGCGAAAACCTCGCGCAAATTTATCATCTGCGTAGAACCGGATCAGAAGCAGGTGCTTGAGGGTCATGTTGGCTACGTCGATATCAAGAGGATGACCACCATCGTCAGTTCGGATTTCAACGCGACCCATGGGTAGATTTATTCGGGCGAGCAAGTTTTGTTTCTCAATTTGGCGCGCCATTTCTTCGGCAGGGGTAGTCTCTCCGATAGAATACAGACCCCTGGTATAAAGATCTTTGAGCTGATCTCCCGTGGTTGATATTAATCGTTCGACTGGTTCCGCAAATGAGCGTGCCCGAACAGGAGTCCAGTTATTGTTACCGAAGCGCACCCCACGTTGCACCAGATCATAGGATACCGCTTTGTAATCTTTGTAGGACCGGTACAGGTCGGGCAGATCAATTTCGGACGGGTTGGGGAATGTTAAATTACGGACGGAATCATTCTCAGTTAAAACAACAACAGCGCGTCCTCCACGAACCTGCGCTTGCAGGGGAGTGGATGCGGATGTGGCGATAAATAGAGACGCGAAAGCGCGCAGCAGGCGGGTGGCTGTGATGTAGAATTCAGACTTGTATTGATCGAGGTGCCGGTTGCTGCGATCAGTGGCGGGCAGGTGCATGAAGTCCCAGGTAAACAACGGATCTGGTAAAGATAGGTTGACGTGAATACCGGCTGTAGCCAATGTGGTGTTGTACAAATCCACGCAGCGTTCCAAATAGCGGCGTTTTGCGATACCCCAATTTCCAGGAATAGAATCGTGGTTTATTTCCGTGAGAAACAGAAGGTTACCATGCCAGTAAAACAGCCGTTCTCCGAATTGTGCTCCGGCCCGGGATAAAGCATTCACAAGCACGGCTTCCATGATACGGGCTTCAAAGATAGCCCCTCGAGGCGAGTAGTATGGCCGGGTGGCAAACTCAACCATCCAGTGAAAAACTTCCAATTGCGAGAAAGACGCCAGCCAGGGTGGCAAACATTCGGCTCGCAAGTAGTCAACAAACGACTGTCGGGCAGGCCCTGAACCGACGGTCAGGAGTGGGCGAAATTGTTCATCGAGTAAATTCCACTCAAGTTCAAACCCGTTCAGTCCACCTTCGGGTTTGTCCTTGCTGACAGCTTCGAGTGCTAGTTTGTATTTTTCAGCGAATTGGGTTGGGTCAAAAGTCATCTTTAATCTCTTTTTGGGATGGGCGGCAGTTAACTTTTCAGAGAATTCAGGCCAGCAACCAGACGATCGAAGGCGCCGGTTGTGCGATCGGCCGGGGTGGCATAAGAGAACCTGATCCAATCATTCCCGAAGGGCGAGAAGAAGGCGCCGGGCACAATCGCAACGCCGAAGTTTTCGGCTAGATACTGTCCAAGTGGTTCGCTATCAGCCCAGCCCCGCGCCTGAATATATTCACTGACATTGATGAATGCGTAATAACCCTTGCCAATAATATGCTGGAATCCATGTTGTTCAAGCAAAGGCTTGAGGGCCTTGCGGCTGGCGTTGGTTGGTTCAACGATGCTTTTAGATGCTTCGGTATAACCTATTTCATAAGCAGCCATTGCGACAGCCAGAGAGTAGAAAGTGGGCATGACGGTATGTGAAGCGCGCGCAACAGTAAATTTCACCACATCTTCACTGGCGATCAGGTGGCAGTTCCGGATATTTGATCCACCCAGAGACTTCGTGATTCCATCCAGAAACATTAATTGCTTGCGTTCTTCCGGTGTGAA
This sequence comes from uncultured Anaerolinea sp., assembly GCA_964559195.1. Lineage (GTDB taxonomy): Bacteria > Chloroflexota > Anaerolineae > Anaerolineales > Villigracilaceae > UBA5195. The sequence continues at coordinate 3,596 of CAZLJB010000420.1, forward strand.
ATGCCCAAGGAAGGCATTGATATCCATCGGTTGTTCATCGGTGACATAGTGATACATCCAATCGAACAGCACGAAAGGAATTCCAGCTTGTAGCGCGGCCTTTGCCAGGATAACCTGGCGCTCGGCGGTGGTCGTCAGACCAGTGGGGTTATCCGGATTTGTAATAACAAGACCTGCGACTTTACGAGATCGGAAGAGCACACGTCTGAACTCCAGTCACCTGAAGCTATC
>CAZLJB010000421.1:0-3820 GCA_964559195.1 uncultured Anaerolinea sp.
AAGCTTTTGCCACTGCCTGCGTCAGGGCTGTCATGGCTGCTTCAAATGCCGGCGGACTGCCTGGGCTAGCAGGGGAGTAACCCGGTCAAAACAGAAATTAATCAACCTTCTAAAAAAATAGGCCGCATTTCCATTCGCGGCTGGTAAACAGGGCAGCACTTTCGGTAACAACCAACCTGACATATTCAAGTCATGAAAAAAACCCCAATCAACCTGCTTCGCCAGGTACCACAGGCTCAAATAACAGGCGGGTATGCGGCCCAACTGGCAGATGCGACCCTGCGCTTTGGTCTCAGCCCGGCTTGAAACGCCACTTGCTTTTTACAATAAAACCGACCGAGCCCGATTTTATACAGAACTTCGCCATTCTCGATAAAGTCTATTGAACAGATTTTCCAGCGAAAAAATCTAAGATGTACACCACGATTCCGTATTCACTGGATCACTTGCAGAAGCAGCGCTGGATCCTTGAGCGAACGTGCCAATGAGTGCCAGTTATTTTGCCGCAGGGTAGCAGGACTTTACGCTGCGATGATAAAGAAAATGTTTCGATGAAATATTACCAGGATCAACAACCATACTCTTTGCACTGCGATGATAGAGAAGTTTGGTTATCGGTTCACCAGCACAGCCAGTCAGAAATTGGGGCGGGTCCGACCTTACGACAGGATAGTTGGTAACCATCTTTTGTCGTTCAACAACCAGCCTGCCTCACCTGAAAGAGATTCTCATGAAAAAATACACAATCTTGATCAGGAAGTGAACCCTTCGAAATTACCACCCATCCATAAAATCAAACGACCTGCCTTTTTATGAGCAGGTCGTTTGATTGGCTTATTTTGAGGGCTTTTTCTTCTTCTCGTCCTTAAAAATCATCGTCAGGATCACACTGACCACTGTGACAACCAGCCCACCCAGAAAAGCAGGCCAGAAACCATCCACCGTAAAACCGACATGGAAGTTAGTGCCCACCATACCCGCCAGCCAAAACAAAAAGGTGTTGATCAGCAAGGTAAAGACCCCCAGGGTCAGGATGATTAGTGGACAGGTCAGGAACTTGAGCAGCGGCCTGAGCAAGGCATTTAATAGACCAAAAATCAAGGCCAGCCAAATAAATGAGAGCCAACCGGTTGATTGGGGATGAATCCCGGGGATAAAAGCCACCGCGGCATACAATGCAACTGCATTAATCAGCCAGCGCAAGATAAATTTTTCCATGCTTCACTCCTTCAGACAGCATTTCTGTACCCAAAAATTGAATTAAACCATGCAGGTTCAATTCAATTTACGCAGAAAGCCTCACAAGGTTGCAGCACCGGGAGCTCTCATCCAGGCCAGGGTACGCTGAGGCACAAAACCCGCCGCGCGAATGGCTTCATCCATCACTCCAGCCGGGTATTCAAACGCCAGACTGCGAGATTGCCAGTAGGTTCGCAGCCCGTATCGCAGCAGAGCGGAGACAACCTCAGGCTCGGCCCGAGGGGGCAAGGCGGCCCAGATCAGATCAGGCCGGCCAAGTGCACGTTGGGTGCCAAGCACACCCATCGGTTTGCCTGCCCGGTAGGCCGACCACTGTTGGACATTAATATCAATCATCAGACGGTAAATGGCGTTAATAAGCCCCGGGCGCAATATTTTCCAGTTCTGGGAGTGATACCAATCCAGTTCGGCTGGGTAAGCACGTGCCAGCCAGGTGGCCTGCACAGGCCAATCCCGCGCGCTGGGTTGGGCGATCTGAATATCGGCGAATGTTTGATCAACTGGCATTATACCTGTCGAAACCTGCCAGGTTGTGCGCCTGGCCCGTTCTACAAAACCAAGCTCGCGGTAGAGTTGAATGGCACCTGGATTATCATCCCGAACATGCAGCCAGATGGCCTGGGCGTGTTTTGCGCGCGCGCGTTCCAGGGCTGCAGAAGTTAACTGTCGGGCAATACCCTGGCGGCGAAATTCGGGATGCGTGGCTACATTGGCAATCAGGAAAAGCCTTTGACCCTGGTTAGAAAATGGGATCAGGCTGACATTTGCTACCACCCGGCCGTTATTCTCCCACACAAAACCCGAGAGTGGCAAAGAAACAGTTTCAATGACGCGCGGAGCCCAGCTTAGAAAACTTGAATCCCTGCCGCTGCGGCGCATTTGATCAATATATGAACGCCCATCCGGGTCAAGGGTGGATGAAAAACATAATTCAATCAAATCAGCAACAGCCGGCAAATCCCGCAGGATATTCAAAGGACGCATGCGCCCCATGGGCACTGCAGTCGCAGCGTAAAGAGTGGCGGTCATCAAACCTATTATATTCTTTTTCAGGGATGTGTGTTTATTTACAATAGTTCTCGTATTGAATGAAAAAGCCCCTGCCCCTGCGAGTAAACCACTCTGAGAATTATTGGATTATTTAGCATCGGAAAACAAAATGCGCTTACAATAGACTCATACGTAATTCTTATAGCCTTCTTCCAAAATGAATACAGAGCCTTTGCTATAATCCCAGAGTATGGACTATCGAAAGGACAACATCTTATGATGCGATTTGACCGCTTTACCGAACGAGCACAAGAAGCCGCCCAACGCGCGGCAGAAATCATCCAGCGCTATGGACACAACCAGATTGATACCGAACACATCCTGCTGGCCTTAATTGAGCAACCCGGCGGGGTAATTCCTCAAATTCTGGAGCAGCTTAATGTTAATGGCAGCGCCCTGACCGAAAGATTGGATGCCGCCTTACGCGCAACACCCAAGGCCAATATCTTTGGGGGCGGGGCCGGGCAGATCTTCATCACCCCGCGTGTAAAACGAATCATTGACCTGGCCAACGAAGAAGCCAACCGGTTAAAAGATGAGTACATCTCCACCGAACATATCTTCCTGGCCATTTTGACAGAAAGAAATACCCCGGCCTCGCGTATCCTGGAAAGCGCCGGCATTACCCGCGAACGCGTTTTTGACTCGATCCAGCAGATTCGAGGTGGGCAGCGCGTCACCGATCCGCAGGCTGAATCACGCTACCGCACCCTGGAAAAGTATTCAAGGGATTTAACCCAACTGGCCCGGGAGGGCAAGCTGGACCCGGTGATTGGGCGTGACAAGGAAATCCTGCGCCTGATCCAGATCCTTTCCCGCCGCACCAAGAACAACCCCGTCTTGATTGGCGAGGCCGGTGTGGGAAAAACCGCCATTGTCGAAGGGTTGGCCCAAAAGATAGCCGATAACGACGTCCCAGAAATTCTGACCGGTAAAAAAGTCGTCTCGCTGGACCTCGGCTCGCTGATTGCCGGCAGCCGCTTCCGCGGCGAATTTGAAGAACGCCTGAAAACCGTCATGGAAGAAGTCCAGCATTCGCAGGGCGATATCATCATGATGATCGATGAACTACACACGGTGGTGGGTGCCGGGGCCGCACAAGGCGCCATGGATGCCTCCAATATGCTCAAACCAGCCCTGGCGCGCGGTGAGCTGCAGTGCATTGGGGCCACCACCCTGGATGAATTCCACAAGTACATTGAAAAAGATGCCGCACTGGAACGCCGTTTTTCACCAATTTATGTTGAAGAACCTTCCGCGGCAGATGCCATCAAAATGTTGCAGGGGCTTCGGGATCGTTATGAAGCACATCACAAGGTGCGCTATTCTGACGAAGCCCTGGTCGCTGCCGTGACCCTGGCTGACCGTTACGTGACCGATCGCCACCTGCCAGACAAAGCCATCGACTTGATGGACGAGGCTGCCGCCAAACTGCGTGTGGCACTTTATTCCATGCCTCCAGAATTAAAAGTTATGAAAAAAGAGATAGACCGGATCACATCCGAGGAGG
>CAZLJB010000422.1:0-3817 GCA_964559195.1 uncultured Anaerolinea sp.
AGATAGCTTCAGGTGACTGGAGTTCAGACGTGTGCTCTTCCGATCTCTTACGATGATGAATGCGCCTACATCGCTGGTGCGATTGAGGTGAGTGCCACCGCACAATTCATAAGAATATTTTTCGTGTTCAGACTCGCCACTGGTTTCCGCAGAATGCTCCTGCATATCTGCGATGGTGATTGTTCTGACGACATCACCATATTTTTCACCAAACAGGGCCATTGCGCCTTCGGCAATCGCCTGTTCGCGCGATTTGGAGCGAGAATTTACACTGTAATCAGCTGCGACTGCATCGTTAACAATTTTTTCTACTCGATCAATTTGATCAGCGTTCATTGCATCCGGATGATTAAAGTCAAAGCGCAATCGATCAGGAGCAACCAGCGAACCAGCCTGGCGGGCATGTTCGCCTAGAACTTTGTGCAGGGCTGCATGCATCAGATGGGTCGCAGTGTGGTTACGTTGAATGTCGTGCCGCCGTGCGTAATCCACCTCGGCCAGTGATTTGTCGTCAACCCTTGGTTTGCCACTGATCACTTCGCCAATATGGGAGATCAAGCCGGATGCTGGCCGGCGGACTTCGCTAATTTCAATTTCCCACTCGGCCTGTTCGCTGGTTCCTTGATCATTTTTGGGCAGGCTAATCGAGCGAATGAACCCTGTATCGCCCACCTGACCACCAGACTCAATATAAAAACCGGTTTTTGGGAGAATGACCTCAACCTTATCGCCAAACTGGGCCTCGCTCACGCTTTGACCATCAACAACCAGAGCTAATACTTCTCCTATCGTTTCAATGCTGGTATAGGGATCATATTCTACAGCCTGGGTCAACTTTCCCTTCGCCTGTAACTCTTTAAAGATGGCTGCAAAGTACTCTGTATCCGTCGCACCCATCGAGCCCATGGCTTTGCCGCCGCCGGAAGCCTTGCTGTGTTCTTCACGCGCAGTCCGGAAACCGGCTTCATCTACGTCCAGGTTTTGCTCGCGAGCAATATCGCGCGAAATTTCGAGTGGCAGGCCATAGGTTGCATATAGGTCAAAGGCTTTGCGACCATCCAGGATTGTTTTACCTGAATGAATAAGTTCGTCAAGCATGCTTTGAAGATAGGCAGTTCCAGATTCGACAGTTCGGGCAAATCGAATTTCTTCCCTTGTCAATGAATCCAGGATGGATTGTTTATGCTGAATGAGTTCAGGGTAAAAGGATCCGTAGGCTTCTATGACTGGTGACGCAACCTTGGCCAGGAAAGGTTCCTTTAAACCGATTTTAGTGGCGAAACGCGCAGCCCGCCGAATGATCATGCGGCAAATGTAATTTCTTCCGGTATTACCAGGAACCACTCCGTCTGCTATTAGAAAGGTAGCGGCGCGGGTATGGTCGGCAATCACCCGGTAGGGCGTAAAATCAGCGTAGACTTGTTCGAGCGAGTGGTTGCTTAGTTTACGGAGGACTTCCATCATGGGCATGAACAAGTCGGTTTTGTAATTCGAATCCACGCCTTGCAGAACTGACACAATGCGTTCGAAACCCATGCCGGTATCCACGTGCGTGGAAGGCAGCGGTTCCAGTTTTCCGGTGTCCAACATGTTGTACTGGATAAAAACATTATTCCATAGTTCCAGGTAGCGTGAGCAATCACCGTTGACACCGCATTTATGGGGCTGTCCACGTAGATTATCGCGTTCATCACCCAGATCGATATGGATTTCGGAACAGGGTCCGCAAGGACCAAATTCGGCCATTTGCCAGAAATTTTCTTTGCGCCCGTAATAAAGAATATTTTCTGGTTTCATGCCGGGCTGATCGCGCCAAATCCCAGCGGCTTCTTCATCAGTGGGAATATTACCCTTATCGTCTTTGAAACAGGTTGCATAAAGTTTGTCTTTGGGCAAACCCCATACTTCGGTTAATAACTGCCATGACCAGGCGATGGCATCTTTTTTATAATAATCGCCAAATGACCAGTTTCCGAGCATTTCAAAGAATGTATGGTGGGTGTCATCGCGACCAACATCATCCAAATCATTGTGTTTGCCTGCCACCCGCATACATTTTTGCGAATCCACGGCGCGTGTGTAAGGACGTTTATCGGTGCCCAGGAAAACATCCTTAAATTGCACCATGCCGGAGTTGGTAAACAACAAGGTAGCGTCGCCGCCAGGCACGAGAGATGCGGATGGGACAACGCTGTGCCCGTGTTCAACGAAAAAATCGATAAAGGTTTGGCGGATTTCATTTCCGGTCATTTTCTTGGTCATTCTTGCTCCGAGTGTGTAGAATAGTGGGAATTATACCCAAGTTTGGCTGAACGTTGATAAGATGAAATTTCTGGGTAAATAAGTGCATTGATTGTAAAGTAAAATAAATCCGGGCACAATCTTTTCACCCAGAGCTAATCACCCGTGAGTAGCAACAAAATACCAACAATTAGGAGATTAACTTGAGCACGATTATCCTGGACCCTAAAAAAGATAAAAAACTACAGCCAGCTTTTGGGTTGTGGCAAAAATACCAACCAGCTCTTGCCCCGTTTGCTTTTCGAGCAGAAAGCCTTCCCCAAGCCCAGGCCTGGCAGTCTGATACGAGAAAAGCACTTGCGAAAACCATTGGCATGGGCTCGATTGACAGACAACCCATCCATTCCGAGTTGATCGAATCCATTGACAAAGGCGATTACGTTCGGGAAAAAATATTAATTCAAATTGACAATCAGGTTAGTATGCCGGTCTATCTCTTAATCCCAAAGCAAGCCCGGCAACCTTTGCCGGTAGTGTTGGCATTTCATGGACATGGATATGGGGTTAAAGACATTGTTGGTTTGTGGGAAGATGGCCAGGAACGTCAGTCACCGGATGGTTATCAAAAAGATTTTGGGGTTGAACTGTGCCGGGCTGGTTTTGCGGTGGCGGCACCGGAGATATCCTGTTTTGGCGAAAGACAAACAGATTTTTCATACATAAAAACTGCCCTGGGCCAGGAAGTGCCAACTACCTGTGCGCACTCAGCCATGCTGGCTTTTCACATGGGTGGATCGGTGCTGGGGATGCGTGTTCACGATGGTATACGCCTGGTGGATTATCTTGAAACGCGTAAGGAATTTGATATAAATCGCCTGGGTGCCATGGGTATTTCGGGTGGTGGAATGCACACTTTTTTTTCTGCCTGCCTCGATCAGCGTATCAAGGCTTGTGTGATCAGTGGCTATTATTCAACGTTTCAGGATAGCATCCTGGCCATGTCCCATTGTGCGTGTAATTTTGTCCCAGGTTTGGGACAGTTTGGTGAAATGTACGACCTGGTGGGAATGATTGCGCCCCGTCCTTTGCTGGTTGAATCCGGAGATTATGATAGCATCTTTCCTCGACAGGCTGTTGAACAGAGTGTTGCGCGTGCAGAAATTGTGTACGGGGTTTTTGGCGCGCAGGGTAATATCGAGACAGATTATTTCGAAGGCCGGCATCAAATTAGTGGCAGGAAAGCCTACGAATTCCTAAAAGCTGCGCTTGCTTAAACTAATTCTGCCTGTCTAAATCATCATCAGGCTGATGGGATACCAGTGAGTAATTCAATCATATCTGCAAGCGAGCACTTCGAACGCTTAATAAAGTTGCTAGATTTGGAGGCTGAAGCTGAAAAGCAAGCCATCCTGGCCGATTTGCAGCATGGTTCGCCATCGGCAGCCGAGGCTGCCGGTTTAGCCTTGCTAAACCTTGTGCTTCGGGATGAGGCAGACGGTTTGGGTGGCCGCTTTCTATTGACTTTGGGTAAACGCAATCAGAATTTGCCACTGCCCTGGACACGTTTGAACAGCGG
>CAZLJB010000423.1:0-3813 GCA_964559195.1 uncultured Anaerolinea sp.
CAGGGCGTGACTGTGATGGTCAGCCCGACGCCTTCGTGGGCAAATTTATTAGCGCAGCGGGCAGATTCAGCCAGTCCGCCAATACAGGTATCTGCAATGACGCACTGAACCGGAGATCCATCTGAATAGCGCAGGTTGGCACTCAGAAAATCTGCGGTGCGTTGTGCCATACCCATGGTTTGGGCTTCCAGTGATTCTCGCACACCCATTCGGCGCCCATCGATGGCGGGACGAATCCCGATCCTGGCGTAATTTCCTATTAACCGGTTGTAATTTTGATTTTGTACCATGAGACGATCCTCCTGAAGATGAATATTTAATTTGGCTAATATTATTTGCATTTATTTGCTCACAGGGTAGTCATCCCTGGGTGGGATGGGTCAAAGCGTTAGCCCTGCGAGTAGTTTTTTTATTTGCTCGAACGGTGAAAGATTGTATTTATGCACCGTTTCAGTAAATGCACAAAATTAATTTTACCTGTTGTAATGTTGAATGGCGCGCAGCATGTTAATGAAGTTTTGAGGTGGAAAATCTGCCGTATCCTGAATTGAAAGATCAGGCATAAAAATAAAACCCGGATATTTAGAGAATTTTTTGCATCGTTGTTGAATATAATCATCAAGACTTGTTCTGGGGATATGTCCTAGTTCGGAAACAGGCATGCCACCCATCCAAACTATTTTCCCATTCCATTGGCCCGTTAGGTGTTCCAGGGCCTCTATATCAGGGTTTGTGAATTGGATAATATTGATCCCGGCTTTGTGGATGGCAGGCAAAATTTTATTCAGGTCGGGGCCTATGGCTTGCGTATCCAATGCGACAGGCAGGTCATGTTCCAGTGCGGGAGAGATGATCTGTGTTAGCCTTGGAATGATCAACTCCTGAAATGAGAGGGTCTTTGGCAAAATGTCCGTGCGTGCCAGGTAATCATCCTGAATCGAAATGAAACACAGGTTTTGACCAAACCGGTCACACACCGTGCGCATGATTCTTTCCTGGTGTTTTGCGAACATATCCATTAATTTTTCGAATCCCGATATTTGTGGGAAGGCACCCTGTAAATCCAGGTTTTGTTCGTTTATGCCGGCGACTTTCAGTGCGTTTTCATAAAAAGAACTGAAGCGTGCATAAATTCCAACGCCACTACCTTCCGCAGTATTCATCAGGTTTTCCAGCATGCTGAGTTGGTTGGCGAGCGCAGGGGCAGGAAAAATTTGCCTTGTCCTGGCGGGCAAGTCTTCATCCAGCAGATTTGGCATGGCTCCCAGCGGCCATGAAATTTCGCAAGGAACTGCATCAATTCCCATGTGTTGAGCGAATTCAATTGCATCTTCCGGATTAACATTAATCCCATCGGGACTGGGTCGTAAATTTCTGCCGAGCAGAAACTCCATGACTGGCTTTCCGGCACCCCTACCGGAAAGATATGGAATTCGATCAGTTTTCTCAAAATTTAATGCGTGGAGCAGTCTTTTTTGATCTGATTTTGGGCTGTTAAGGAAATTTTCGTCCGGTTGGGAGGTTGAATAACCCAGGATGGAAGTCAGCAATAGCTCTCTGTCAGCATCATCTAGTGGTCTGACAAGTTGATTGGTGGAAAGGTCTGGGATGGGTGTAAAGTTGGCGGCCGATTCTGGTCCGCTTGTTTTTAAAAATCGCCCACAGGAATAACGCAAAATCAGACGGGTTGGCAAAATTACTTGCCTGGCTCGCGGTGGGTTGCTGGCCTTGATGCGGCTGAGCAGCAGCTGGGCTGCATTGAGACCCATGTCGTAGGCTGGTTGGATGACGCTTGTCAGAAAAGGGAAAAAGCGCTCCATTTCCTGGATTTCGTCAAAACAGGCAACTGCTATATCGGTTGGAACTTTTTTCCCCTGGTTTTTTAATTCTTCCAGAACACCGATTGCGATGGCGTTATTTGTCGCGAGAATTGCTGTCGGATTCAAGCCGGTTGCTAACAAGTCACGCGCCATGCTTCGACCAGAACTTGCCCGGAATTCTCCACGCCAGATCAGGCGTGGATCGAGGGTGATGCCGGCTTTGTACAGGGCCAGACTGTAACCCGCCACTCGATCCTCGGCCGTGCTGGTTTTGGCAGGTCCGGAGATAATGGCAATGCGGGTATGCCCGAGACACAGCAGGTGCTGAACGAGGGCCTGGGCACTTGCGATTGAATCACAATAAACTGAATCCCCATCCCAATTTTCCACCCGCCGGTCCAGTAAGACTGTCGGAACTTTTCTGCTGCCTAATTGGGAAAGATGCAGAGCGTCGCCCGTAATGGGGACAACCAACACGCCATCCACCCTTTGTTGAATGACAGTGTTGAGATATTTCGTAAATTTAACCGGGTTTTCATCTGTATTGCACAAAACAACAGAATAACCATCGCCTTGAGCGGCATCTTCCACTCCGCGCGCAACTGTTGTCCAAAATGTGTTCGTGATATCAGGCAGAAGCAAACCAAGGGTGTAAGTTTCTTTTGAGCGCAGACTGCTGGCCGCCAGATTACGAACGTATCCCAACTCGTCAATTGCTTTTTCCACCCGGGAGCGCGTCTCCGGGTTAACATTCGCCAGTCTGTTCACTACGCGTGAAACAGTAATGGGTGAAACACCTGCGAACTTTGCCACGTCTCGAATGGTGGTCATGCCTGGCTTCCCGGGGAAATGAGTAATCTTCCGGCTATAATGGTAACGATACCATTATAGCGTTACCAGTAACATGCGTCAAGCAGTGTTTTTTTGTGTGTTTTTGTGACAAGGTCACTTTCCAGGGCTGCCCCCGTAAAAAGGTAATATGATATTTCTTTACCCGGTGTTAACTTATTGTTTTTGGGCTGTTAATTGTTATGGATTATCCTTTTATTATCAAACATAACGAAAGGAGATATTATGGGTATCGCAGATATTCACATGCACACGATTTATAGTTACGATGGCACAGCTTCAGTTCCGTCTGTGCTGCAGCGCGCTCGGCAGGTTGAATTGGGTTTAATTGCAATTACAGACCACGATGAAATTCGCGGTGCTTTAATAGCTGAGCAGTTGGCTTCAAAATATTCCATTCAGGTTATCCCTGGGATTGAAATTACCACCGCCGAAGGTGATTTATTAGCCCTTTCTATTCACAAACTCATTCCACCCGGATTATCATTAATCGAAACGGTTAAGCGGGTGGGCGCAGAGGGTGGTTTTTGTGTGGCTCCACACCCGGGTGCGGGTGGTCCTGGAATGAAGAGTTTGAATGCCTACTCTATTTTTCGGGCTTTGCGTGATCCTGAAGTCCGGAGAATTTTGATCGGTATTGAAACCTACAATGCCACAACCCTGGATCGGGGCGGAAATCAGACTGCCAAAATTTGGGCTGAGCGTGTGAATATTGCCCAGACCGGAAGCAGCGATGCGCACGTTCTTGAAGCCATCGGATTGGGTGCAACAGTTTTTCCTGGCAATACCATCTCAGACCTGGTTGCAGCGCTTTGGACTGGCACAACCCAAATCCGTAGAGGACAGGAGTGGGGCATTGCACAGGTATTGGGGAAGTGGGCAGCCAATTATATTATGAGCGCTCCGTCTCATTTCGCCATGACACGGGCGGAAGGATTGTAAGATTGAATATCATCCTGATATTTTCAATTGCTGGCTTTATCGTGGTTGTAGGTGTTGATACCTTCCTGCAGCGCCGCCTGAATTTGAAATAATAATCAAAACCTGGTTATTTGCCTCTCAAGCTATTAAGAATTAAGCCGATTCTAAAAGCATCGGTTTTATTTTTTTAACCCGGAGGTAATGATGACCAGTATCGCGCCTG
>CAZLJB010000424.1:0-3802 GCA_964559195.1 uncultured Anaerolinea sp.
TTTTTTTTCAAGCAGAAGACGGCATACGGGGTAGCTTCAGGTGACTGGAGTTCAGGCGTGTGCTCTTCCGATCTGGCTCAACAGATGACCCGGCACAACTTACTCTAAAAACAACTTCTGCTTCTCAAGCAGTTGGCGCGGCTGATATTCAAATTGACGAAATTGTCCGCCGGGTATTAGCCGAATTAAAAAAGTAGATCTCGGAGTAATTTATTCTCCGCTTCTAACCACCCATTCAAGTAATAAGGAGAGATAGCCATGCCAGTAGACGTTTCCATGATTGCACTCGGAATGGTCGAGACCAAGGGATTAATCGGTGCAATTGAAGCTGCCGATGCAATGGTCAAGGCCGCCAATGTAACCCTGATCGGCAGCGAATATGTCGGTGGTGGGTTTGTAACAGTAATGGTACGTGGTGACGTTGGCGCAGTAAAAGCAGCCACCGATGCAGGCGCTGCTGCTGCCAAACGCGTTGGGGAATTAGTTTCGGTCCACGTCATTCCTCGACCACACGCCGATGTAGAAATGATTCTTCCTTCACAGACCAAGGGATCATTCGGCGGCAAGTCGGGTAAGTAATTTCAATTAATTTGATTATTTTACCGTCATCAAAAGGCGGTAATTAATCGTGGGTAGTCATGCCAAAACAATTATTTACTGCTGCTGACATCCAACAAATTGGACGCGACCAAAATTGCAATTTACTCATACTCGGTCCAGACGATATTATTACGCCTGAGGCGGTTGATGTTGCGCGAGAACTCGGAATTCGGATAATTCGAGAAGATCTTGCCAAGCAACAACCGAACGATGCTTCGCCAGATTTGTATTTGCGCCCCTCTCAGCCAATACCTCTTCCACCATTGAAGATGGTATTTGGCGGAGGGGTAATTATGGATCCGTTTGGAGAAGGCTTGGCGACACCGGGTACAAATGTTCGGTTAAAAGATGTAATCACATCTTCTGACGGGTCTTCAATGGCGACAGGATATATGTCTCTTGAAAAGGGTGAATTTCCCTGGAAATTAACATATGATGAAGTTGACATCGTCCTGGATGGCGAGCTCATCATTACTCGGGAAAACGTTGCAGTTCACGGCAAACCTGGGGACGTGATCTTCATCCCAAAGGGTTCCAGTATTACCTTCGGTACACCTAGCAAAGTTCGTTTTATATATGTCGCATTTCCTGCAAACTGGAATGAACTCTCATGACATATATAACCGAAAGCGAATTACGTGAAATGTGGAGAAACGGCTCTGGGCAGCTACCCATATTTTCACAAAAGACACGATTTTCAGCGGCTGCCCTCGATTTTTTAAAAGCTCATCAACTCAAAGTATGCTATACAACAGATGAGTTACCCGTAACCGAAAAAAGCAAGGATGACATATCCAACAATAATTCCAGCTGGGATAAACCTGGGCAATTCCCAGTGGTATTGTCTGGTGCCGTGCCAGTTTGCCAGGAATGCGGGACGCCTCTTTTTTCAAAGCCTGAACATATGACCCAAATTGACGCGGGGCATTTTGCTGCTAAAACCAGCCCAAGGCTAATTTTCCGAGGAAGAATAGATAGCCTGCACGCTATAGTAATGTTAACTGCATCCATCAGTAGAAAATTCGAGTTACCTGAGCTAGCAAAGAATCTTGATACACTGGCAGCTTATTGTAGAGAAATCATGAGCGCAGAATATAATTTTCGACCTGTTGCTGCCCTGGTAATGATGGGTAAGAATGAAAATGAATTGCACGAAATATCACATTGGCCAGAAAAACAGGTCGGTATCCCCCATCTTGTTCCGTGCCCGCGTGACCACGAAGTTATCCATTGGCTTAATTTTTTACGATCCCAGAGTCGAGAGGTTGAAATTGTCGCCCTTCAAGCCTTTCCAACAACAGAGTTGGACACAACCAGCGTAGGTTTCAGCCTTGCTCATGCATTAAATAGACTTTCATCGGCAATATATGTGTTAGAGTTATATTTTCAAGCCGGTATACTAAATTGGAAAGTAAAAGGCTAAGGTAGCTTAGCTGTCACCTTTTGATCTTCAAATACAAGAATTATTGCATTAATAATTCCGGAAATAATCGTAAGAATGAACATTCACCTGACCGAATTACTTACACGAACTGACAAGATTATGGCTGGAAAACTGAATGATTGGACCCCAGACCCATATATGCTTACACACCTTGGACAATATCGTGGCTCATACCATGTTGGTGTTGACCTTGGAACGGCATATACAGTGATAATTGTGCTTAATGAGAATTTTCAACCAGTCGCAGGAGTCTACCAATTTGCAGAAATCGTCAGAGATGGACTTGTAGTTGACTTTGTTGGTGCAGTTTCCCTTTTAAGACAATTGAAGCGTGATTTGGAAATAAGGCTTGGATTTGAACTATTATCAGCAGCTTCTTCTTTCCCTCCGGGTGTTCCCAGGGCTGAGGTACGGGCAACTTCGAATGTGCTTCAAGCTGCAGGGTTTGAGTGTAGCGGGTTGATAGACGAACCAACCGCGGCAAACAATGTACTCCAAATTGAAGATGGCGCAATCGTTGACGTAGGTGGTGGCACGACCGGTATTGCTGTTATCAAGAACGGAAAAGTCGTTTATACTGCTGACGAACCAACCGGTGGAACCCATTTTTCACTGGTAATTGCTGGTGCAAAAAATCTAACCTTTGAACAGGCTGAAGAAATAAAGAAAGATCCTGAAAAACAGAACCTTCTCCTTCCTATTGTTAGACCAGTGATGGAAAAAGTTGGCAACATTGTCTCCAGACACATAAAAGGTTATGATATCAAAAATCTTTACCTGGTCGGAGGCACCTGTGCCTATCCTGGTATGGACAAGGTTATACAAGAATATACCGGCATAAATACCAGTGTGCCAGGAAGTCCGCTTTTTGTTACCCCACTGGGGATAGCAATGCATAATTAATAAGGAGTCCACTGATGGGTGATCAATTTTCGTTACGTTGTTATTCATACATAGATCGCATGCAACCTCAATATGCTGCATTTGTTGGGACGGTTACACAAGGCGATTTACCGACCGAAGGTATGGCCGCTCTTTATATTGAAGTTGCGCCAGGCAATGAAGTTTTCCGGCTGGTGGATATTGCAGTAAAAGCGACAGAAGCAAAACCTGGAGCACAGATTGTTGAGCGCGAATTTGGTATGTTTGAGGTACACTCAAGGTCACAATCTGAAGTTATCGAGGCGGGAAGAATTGTTTTGGAAAGAATTGGGCTAAAAATTGAAGATCGGGTCAAACCAGAAATTGCATCTGTACAAATGATTACAAATGTTGACCCATACCAGGCTCAATTATTAAATCGATTCAGACGTGGAAGCATGCTGGTGCCGGGCGAAACGATGCTCGTTTTGGAATGCGCCCCAGCGGCATATATCAATTTCGCGCTTAACGAAGCAGAAAAAGGATCAAACATAAAAGTTTTACACGTTTCATCTGTTGGACGATTTGGCCGTATGTGGCTTTCTGGTTCAGAAGCTGAAATTGAGACGGCTCGTAATGCGGCGGTATCCGCAATCGAAAACCTCGAAGGACGCATTGGAAAATAAGATGTTTTATTTCGGTGAGGTTCAAAATGCCCAAAATTTTTTATACTGAACGCGATATCGAGGATCTAAATTCACGCGGAATCACAAGCATCGACATTCACGATGATGTAGTATTGACTGACCTGGCCCGCGAAAGAATGTTCAAGTGTGGAATGGCTTCTAATCGAATCAAACCGAATAAACATCCGGAAGACAATAACCAAGAAGTTCT
>CAZLJB010000425.1:0-3785 GCA_964559195.1 uncultured Anaerolinea sp.
GAAACCATGGGCGTGCCCGTGGTAGGCTATGATACCGACAAATTCCCGGAATTTTTCTCGCGCGGCAAGCACCTGCCGGTCAGTGTCAGGTTAAATTCACCCGAAGAAGTGGCTAAGTTTGCCAACAAACATTGGGAGCTTGGCATGCAATCTGCCGTGTTGGTTTGCCAGCCGCTGCCAGCCGATCTGGCCCTCAAGCCTGAATATATTGAGCCCATTCTGGCACTAGTATCTGAAGAAGTCAGGCAAAAACAGAACGACCACACGATCACCGGTCAGGAAGTAACTCCCTATGAATTGAAGCGCGTTAATGAACTGACAGGTGGCAAATCCATGCGCGCCAACCTGGCGCTTTTACTGAACAATGCCCGGCTGGCTGCCCGACTGGCGTGCGCCATGACCAGCCAGGCACACCAATCCAGGACACTCTAAACATAACCAGTAACAGACCGCAGCATTAATATATTTCTATACCCACCGTGAGATGTGACCTTGCCATTCTTCAGGGAGTAGGGGTCTGACTTGGCCAGGCCGTATCCGTCGCATGCGGAGTAAGCGAAGGCCGGCTGGTGGAAGTGGGCGGCGGTCGACGCGTGGCAGTAACTGTCGGCAGGCTTGAACGGGTTATAGTCGGGCGGACGGTGGCCAGCGGCCGGCGCGTGGCAGTATTCGCGGTTGTCGCGGTTGGCAAACGTGTCGGGGTGGAAGTATCCGGGATACCTTCGATCACAAACCGCCCGACTGATTTCCAATCTTGCCCCACGAAAATCTGAACTTCATAATTACCGGGCTGCCAATCATCCGGCGCCGCCACCCGCTCCACAAACCCATAACCACCGGTGGTATCCACCCAACTCGACGTTTCATAATACAGCAGCTTTCCTGCGCGGTACCACAGCACCGTCCATTGAGCACCCGCCGTCATTTTGTCAAAACTGTATAGTGCCACAATCCGCCGGACAGGGTTGGAGAATACGGTGCCCGGCTGCAGAGCGGTGTAAGTCTTCAGATCAATCCCACGCGCGAAAGTCAACTGGCTGAAGATGGCCGCCGGGTCAGGTGTCACCACGCTATTAAACTGCAGCTCGACTGCCGCCGGGATATTAGGCGTGGGCGTAAATGTGGGAGTATCCGTGATGGAGGGAGTATCCGTGATGGTCGGGGTCAGCGTAATGGTCGGGCTGAGCGTAATGGTTGGGGTCAATGTGATGGTGGGGGTCAGGCTGGGAGTAGGGGACGGCTCGTAAAAAGAATAAACCAGCGGTTCACCGAACCGGTTCAGGAACAAGACCAATCCCGCCAGAGCAAATGCAAACCCAATCATGCGCCAGCCATAAGAAATACGCTTCTGCCGCAATCGAAAATACATCAACCGCCGGCCACTTTGGATGGAGCGAACGCCAATCAACAAGCTGATGGCCGCCCCAAAAATTGCCAGAAAGATTGCAGTATTTAGAC
Organism: uncultured Anaerolinea sp.; assembly: GCA_964559195.1. GTDB lineage: Bacteria > Chloroflexota > Anaerolineae > Anaerolineales > Villigracilaceae > UBA5195. Next base: position 1,459 of record CAZLJB010000425.1, read on the forward strand.
CTGCCTTGATATCCATATTAAAAATTATATCGCACTCCGCAAGCCATAATCTCCGCAATAATGTATTCTATGAAAAACGATCAAGTATTCTAAAATGTCCTCGCGAGCAGCGTGCTTTCCGCTAGCGGGCCTGTCCGCTGGCAGTGAAATGAGGGGTACAGGGTGGAATGAAGGCGGCAGCCACTCATTCCACCCTGTACAAGAACTTCTCCTTCTCCCGCCAGGCCATCTTTTATAACTTTTTATTGAACTATTTGCGACGGAGGGCCGGGGGCTGGGCTCATCACAACTAAAAAGCAAGAAATTTATGCAGATTTATCCGATCTCAAAAAAACTGAACTACACTCGATCATTCGCCAGTATTGCATTATCTGGCTGTTATAGAGATAATGGGAGCTATGCAAGAACTCGTCTTCCTCAAGCTGGGCGGATCGTTAATCACGGATAAGACCCGTCCCTACACCCCCCGGTTGGATATCCTGGGCGATCTCGCCCGCCAGGTTGCAACAGCCCTGGAAACCCACCCGGAACTGAGCCTGGTACTCGGGCATGGTTCCGGCTCTTTTGGACACACCGCCGCCAGGCAATACCAGACCCGGGATGGACTTCAGCCTGGTCACAGCCCAACCGATGAAACGCTCTACTGGCACGGATTTAACCAGGTCTGGTTCCAGGCCTCCGCCCTCAACCGGTTTGTAATGGAAGCCCTGCACGAGGCAAAAGTGCCCTCGCTAGCCATGGCACCCGTCTCAGCAGTCAGCGCGCAGGCTGGAAAAATTCGGCACTGGGATCTGGATCCCATCCGGGCAGCCCTGGCAGCCAGGCTGGTACCGGTTGTATACGGGGATGTAATCTTCGATCAGAGCTGGGGTGGTACGATCCTCTCAACCGAGGACTTATTCGAGCAGCTTGCACGCCAGCTGCGGCCCCGACGCATCCTGCTGGCAGGTTTAGAAGAAGCGGTTTGGGCTGATTTCCCTGAACGCAAAAAGAAGGTCGAGAAAATCACCCCGGCCAGCTTTGCCAGCCTGAGCGCACAGGTGGGCGCCTCGCATGGCGCAGATGTGACCGGCGGAATGGCCTCCAAGGTCAGCCAGATGCTCAACCTGGCAGCGGAAATTCCCGGTCTGAGCGCGCAAATCTTTTCGGGTGAAAAACCAGGTAATATCACCAAAGCCCTGGCAGGAGAAAATTTGGGAACCCTGCTCTCACAATCAGACTAACCCCAAAAAGGTTTTGCAAACAAGTGATCAGCTTAGGTTGAGAATATTACCAAACATCGGAATATGTTTTTCTACCCGCGCCGAGAGAAAATATATCGGAGCATGTCCGTAAATTATCACTGGCTGGATAAATCTCCATAAAAGATATTTCTATATCCAATCTGCCCGGGTCAAGCGTTTCAATCGCAATTAATTCACCATCATGCAAATTGTCATACAAATCATGACAAACCAGTGACGTTAATTCTATTGCCAAGTTTATGAAAAAAATCCATAATATTAGAAGCCTATTCATATTAATGGAGATTATATGACTCGAAAATTCAGCCCTACCCCGATCAACCTTCTAAACCCCGTTCCTTCTGATATCGACATCGCCCAGGCCGGAACTTTGAAACCCATCATGCAGGTCGCCGAAGAACTTGGCATCCTGGAAAATGAGCTGGAACTTTACGGCCCATACAAAGCCAAAATCAAGCTTGAAACCCTGGAACGCCTCAAGAGCCGCCCCAATGGCAAGTACATCGATGTAACAGCCATCACCCCCACCCCGCTTGGCGAAGGCAAAACCACCACCACGGTTGGGCTTTCGCAGGCCCTGGGAGCGCACCTCGGCAAAAGCGTCATGACCGTCATCCGCCAACCCTCGCAAGGCCCCACCTTTGGCATCAAGGGCGGAGCCGCCGGCGGCGGTTACAGCCAGGTCATCCCGATGGAAGATTTCAATCTTCACCTGACTGGCGACATCCATGCCATCACGGCCGCACACAACCTGTGCGCCGCCGCACTGGATGCCCGTATGATGCACGAACAACTCACCCCTGATGACAACAAACTCTTCGATGCGCTTTGCCCACCCGATAAAAAAGGCCAACGCAAATTCGCCCCAACCATGCTGCGCCGCCTGAAGAAACTGGGCATTAACAAGACCGATCCAAACGAACTGACCCCTGAAGAACGCTCACTTTTTGCAAGGCTTGATATCGACCCCGCCAATGTAACCTGGCGGCGTGTGGTGGATGTCAACGACCGCTTCTTACGCGAAATCAAGGTCGGCCTCGGAAAAGAAGAAGCCGGTTTTGAACACAACTCGGGTTACGATAT
>CAZLJB010000426.1:0-2001 GCA_964559195.1 uncultured Anaerolinea sp.
GGACAGTCCGCTTGACATTATTGTCAGACAAGTACATAATAGTACAAACAAAAACCTGCAAATCTTTAGTTTTAGCAAAACGCGGTTTCCCAAGGAGCACAAATGCCAGAACCTGCTGATATCATGCTTTTCAACGCTCACGTATTAACCATGGACGATGCAATGAATCAGTATCGACCTGGTGCAGTAGTCGTCCAAGGTGACTCCATTGCAGCTGTAGGGCTGGAAGCCGAGATAAAAGCGCGCTATACTGCCAATGAAATGATCGACTGCCAGGGAAAAATCCTGATGCCCGGTTTGATCAACGCGCATACGCATGTGCCGATGACCCTCTTGCGCGGACTTGCGGATGACTTGCGTCTGGATGTGTGGTTGATGGGATACATGATGCCGGTTGAGCGAGAATTTGTTTCTCCGGATTTTTGCCGTTTGGGAAGTCTGATTGCCTGTGCTGAGTTTATCAAGGGTGGCGTGACCAGTTTTGCAGATATGTATTATTTTGAAGAAGATGTTGCCCGCGCAACCGAACAGGCTGGTTTGCGTGCAGTTTTGAGCCAATCAGTCATGAAATTCCCCACACCCGACGCCAAATCATACGAGGATTCACTGGCGCTGGCACGTGATTTCATTATACGCTGGAAGGGCCATCCACTGATTGTGCCATCTGTGGCGCCGCATGCAGTCTATACTTGCACACCAGAAATTCTAAAAGCCACAGCTCAGTTGGCGGTTGAATTTGACGTACCTCTGCATACCCACATTTCTGAGACAGCCTTTGAAGTGGAAAACATGCGGAATGAAAACAACATGCCAGTTGTGCCGTATGTCAAAAAACAAGGTCTCTTTGATGCCAAAGTGTTGGCTGCGCATTGTGTCCATATTGACGATGGAGAAATTCGCACTTTGCAGCATTACAATGCAGGTGTCTCTCATAACCCATCATCCAATTTAAAGCTGGCATCAGGTTTCGCCCCCGTCAGCAAAATGCTCGATATCGGCCTAAATGTTGGCATCGGAACAGATGGACCGGCCTCGAACAACGACCTGGATATGTTTGAAGAAGTACGCCTGGCAGCATTTGTAGCGAAAGCGGTTAGCAACGACCCAACCGCGTTGCCAGCGCCCCAGGCACTTTCGATGGCTACCCGGCTGGGTGCACGTGCTATGCACATTGGCAATATTACTGGCACCCTCGAACCAGGCAAGCGAGCAGACCTGATCCTGATTGACACATCCCCACTTCACAACTCCCCACGCTTCGAACGCGATGCAAACGGTGCCTATGCCCAAATCGTTTATGCAAGCAAATCCACGGATGTAAACGATGTAATGGTAAACGGAAAATGGTTGATGCGGGATCGCAAATTACTGACCATCAACGAGGCTGATTTGCTTCAGCAAGCAGCCAGTTATGCAAAAAGGATCGATTCCTTCTTGATGGCACGCGAGCAATCAGTTTTATCAAAATTGATTGCCTTGGGCGGATCGATTGAAGAGGAAAGCTTTGAGGTTCAAATCAAGGTCAAGGTTTCGGATCCGATTCTGATCCAGAAAGCCCTCATTTCGCCCAAAATTGAGATCATTTATCAAAAACATTACCGTCAATACGATAATTATTTCATGTTCGATTCGCCTGACCAGGGACGCCTGCGCTATCGTGAGGATGATTTTATCGATGATAAAGGCAAGGTAGTCAATGTCCGTGCCCGCCTGACTTTAATTGGTCAAAACCTCGAAGGAGATTTTGAAGGTGACGTTTTGCTGTCAAGATCCCGGTACCTTGCCCCAGCTGTTCAGACCTTGCGGTTTTACCGGGAATACTTTAAACCGGCCGGAGAAAAAATAATCGAAAAAGATCGTTTGCGCTGGCAAATACGTTACCAGGGTGAAGAGTTTTATATTAACCTGGACACGGTTGAACGCCCTGACCTTGGCTTTTTCTTGGAAGTTAAGAGCCGTACATGGAGCAGAACCGACGCCGAGCGAAAAGCCCAACTGGCC
>CAZLJB010000426.1:2101-3781 GCA_964559195.1 uncultured Anaerolinea sp.
GATTGCAGGGCACTTAGCGAAGGATTGCTAATCGGTCCAGGTGGCAGACCCGGATTCAGGTAGGTATTGTAAGGGGAAGCAATTGATAAATCTTCAGCGGTTAAAGGCACTTTCCACCAGGTATTCAAATCAGGATTAAAGCCAAGTGCATATTGAATCGTTGGATCCGTTTCCAAGCGCATATTGGCCGCCAGCCGATTGATGAACACAGACGCAATAATTGGTTGTTCTTCCGCAGCCATTGCTTCGCGCTGGATGATGGATGCCAGGGTAACAGCCTGATAAACATCCAGATTTTGGCGGGCAAACCCTTGCCTCAACTGGGGAGTTAGTGCCAGGGCAGAATTATTAATCAAAAGAGAAACCAATTGATCTGCCTGGATAGCTCGCGGCAGAATATATTCACCCGGGAAGAGAAATCCCTCCACACTGGCGCCACCAGGTAGAAAATCCAAATTGGAATGAGGCTGCCTGGCTACCTGCAAAAACTCATCCGGCGTAATATTCAAACCAGAAGTAGGCATCGCAGCAGCAACCTCTTCCATCCGCCAGCCTGGAAGAACATAAAACTTGACCTGGGTGGGTGTAGCATCCTGCAACTTCTGAGCAATTTGTAAGGGAGGCATGGCTGGACTTAGCTGAAATTCTCCAGCCTGCAAACCGGTATCCAATCCAGCATATACCAGATAGGCGGTAAATGCATCCGCACTCTTAATCATTCCATTTTGCTCAAGGCGACCTGCCACCTCTGCAGCGCCTTCTCCATCATTAATGGTAAAAGCAACATTCCCGGCCTTTGAATCAACCGGGCTTGTGATCAAACCGTCATACCATAAGACCAGGGCGGAATATTGGAGACGTTGGAATTCATTCAGGCTTTCTGCCATTGGGCCAACTCTCTCGACCGCCAAGATGGGGACAAGATAAAAGACTCCAATGGCTGTCAAGGGAATGATCAGCATAAAAACAAGGCAGCCAAAAGCGAATATGGGCCGGTTTCGACGACGTTTTTTTTTAGTTTTCATTTGGGTTCAATGGTTGATTATCAAGGTAGTCCTGTAACAAGACAGCAGCTGCCACATCATCAAGATGACCTGCACGTTTTTTTCGGGGCGCACCAGCAGCTATTCGCGCTGCTCGTGCGTCCTGGGTGGTTAGACTCTCATCCCACAATTGGACAGGAAGGTCGGTTTGCTGTTTCAGTACTTCAACGAAGTTAATGGCACGACGCCCGGATTGATTTGGTTCGCCGGCCTCATCATAAGATATGCCGACTATGATAAGGCCAACGACCTGACTGACAGCAAGTTCAGCAACCTGGGCTGCATCCACCAATTTTGAGGTATGAGAAAATATGCCAAATGGCCGGGCAAGACTGCCAGTTTCGTCGCTCAATGCCAGGCCAAGATTTTTCTGTCCATGATCCACTGCCAAGACTCTCATCTTACCCTCTTATAGCTATGCGAATTGGCAGGAATGGTAACCAGGGCCACCAACCAGGCTGAATGTTAATTTGAGGTCTTGTAATCAGTCCAAACTTCCTGATTAATTGTTCGCTGGCAAAGTCGACCGTTTTTCCCTGGACAATATTAATAACCCGGCCAGCATCCAAAACTGGTTGAATCGTTCGTTCTGTTCGTATTTGCCAGCGTATAACTTCCTGAGATTGGGTAAACCCAG
>CAZLJB010000427.1:0-3777 GCA_964559195.1 uncultured Anaerolinea sp.
CAGGCGACGAAGGCAGCACCGGGCTGCTCGGCGAAGGCCGCGTCCAAAAATTTGACCTGCGTATCGAAGCCCTGGGCGCCCTGGATGAAGCCACGGCAGCCCTGGGCCTGGCTCGCGCCAGCGCAAACAACCCGGAAATAGCCCCTCTGATCGTGCAAGTTCAACGCGATCTATATAAATTAATGGCCGAAGTGGGCGCCACGCCCGAAAATGCCAATAAATTCCGTTCCATTGACGACACCCGCGTCAAGTGGTTGGAAATACAAACAGATGCCATCACCAGCGTGGTAAAAGTCCCACGTGAATTTATTCTCCCGGGCGAAATCCCTTCCAGCGCAGCCATGGGACTGGCGCGCACCATTGTCCGCCGTGCTGAAAGGCGTGTGGTGGAGCTTTACCACTCCGGAGGATTGGAAAATCTATCCTTGCTCGCCTACCTAAACAGACTATCTTCATTATGCTTTGCCCTGGAATTGCTTGAAAATCAGCAAGCAGGCCAAATAACAAGAATGGCAAAAGAAAAATGATCGGGACCATCATCAATGTTATCGCAATCATCGTTGGAAGTACGGTAGGGGTCCTATTCGGCTCACGGCTTTCTGAAAACCTCAAGAATACTGTTATTGCGGGTATGGGTTTGTTTACTACCGCCGTGGGAATACAGATGTTTCTAAAGACCGAGAATGCGCTGATCGTGCTGGGCGCGCTGATTTTTGGAGCCATTTTGGGGGATTGGTGGGGCGTCGAAGATGGACTGCAACACCTGGGAATCTGGCTTGAAAAGCGATTTTCAGGTAATTCTGATGGCGGGTCCAGCCACTTCGTGCGAGGCTTTCTTACTGCTTCAGTACTATTTTGCACAGGTCCAATGGCGGTACTGGGCTCAATCAGCGACGGGCTGCGCGGCGATTACCTGACCCTATCGATAAAATCCGTGTTGGATGGCATTATCTCGATTGCGTTCGCTTCCACGCTGGGAATTGGGGTTGCATTCGCTGCACTACCTGTCCTGATCTACCAGGGCAGCATCAGCCTGTTGGCTGCCCAGCTAAACTCTCTGGTCAGCACCAGCATGATGAATGAAATGACGGCCACCGGTGGCGTGCTGCTGATGGGGATCGGGATCAGCAGTTTATTGGAAATTAAAAAAATACGAGTTGGCAACTTCCTGCCGGCCCTGGCAATTGCTCCAATCATTGTCTATATCCTCAGGTTGCTAATAAAATAACCTCAATTTATGGTTCCCCCAACTTCTATCAAAACGTGTAGTGTTTTATTAGATAATAAAAAAGATCGCCTCTTTTGAAGGCGGTCTTTTTTTATTGTTACACCATACTCCAGATTCAGCCTGTTTTACCAGGAAACCACTCAGCACACCTGCGGAAACCCCCAGGCTGCGAGTGTTTATTATCGCTCAATTATTTCTTAAGCAAAGCATCGATCTGGGTCTGGAAGGCTGGAAAACCTTGTGCGCCTTCCACCAACGTTCCATTGACCACAAACGAAGGGGTAGCCTTGACACCTGCCTGGGTGGCATCCACACCATCCTGTTTGACCTGGCTGGCATATTTACCAGTTGTAAAACAATCACTGAACTTGCCCGCATCCAGGCCAATTTTACCGGCAAAAGCAGTCAGGCGCTTATCAGTGAAGGCGCCCACATTTTCGCCAGTCTGATTGGCAAAAATAATATCATGCATTTCCCAAAACTTATCCTGATCACCGGCACAGTAAGCAGCTTCGGCAGCTCGGGCGGATTCCGCACCAATAAATTCACCAAAGGAATGATACTCAAAATAAACTTTGCCCGTGGCAACATAAGCGTCAATAATCTGCTGTTCTGTCTGAGTCACAAATTTGGCGCAATACGGACATTGAAAATCAGAGTATTCGATGATCTTTACCGGCGCGTTTGGATCACCCATCGCATTGAATTTAACCTGCGGGCGGTTCATCAGTGGATGCTCCGCAATCGTCCCAACCGGCTGCAAGGTCGGTAAAATCAACATCAAGGCAACCGCAATGGCAACAACTGAAACACCCACAATGACCAATATTCTTTGATTGCGCTCTTGCCGTACTCGCTTCTCGCGCATTTCCTGGCGTTTACTCATAGTCACTCCATCCTTTTGAAAAAAAACATAAATATAGCCCAACTTACCGCTAGGATTTTGCCATGTTCAGAGGCTTTTGTCCAGTAAATACAGATAAGAATTGCATTAATAGACCCGGCTGCATCAATCAAATGGCATACCGACTCAAAACGTACGCATTCCTGGACGAGCAAGATACCTAAAAAACAGTTGCTGAGTTTATTTTGGCAAGTCCACGATTATTTTCGCTTCTACTGCTAAATCACGATGGGAAAATCCCAAACCTGGTGCTATTGAATGGCATCCTAATAGCACCAGGCTGAATTCTGCTGCTAGCTGTTTTGATCGAGCCAGGCAATCATGGCCTGAATCACTTCAGCCTTTTCCGGTTCATTATGAATTTCATGGTAAAAACCATCCCAAATCCGCAGTGTAACCAGACTACCCGCTTTTTTGGCGAACTCCTGCGAAGCCGGGGCGGAAGTAAGTTTATCGGCAGACCCATGCATCAATAACATGGGGATTTTCAGATCTGCTGCATGCTCGAGGGCCCAAAGGCCATTACCATACAGGCTTGTATACAATTTGACCGAGATACGATCATGCACCAGGGGGTCGGTTGCATATTTTCTAACTACTTCAGGATCACGCGAAAGGGCTTCCTGGCTCAAACCACTCGCAAGCGAAAAGGATGGCGCAATACCGTTCAAAATTTTCGCCACCATAATTTTAGCAACAGGCGGATCGAAGGCCAATCTTAACCAGGGGCCTGTGGCAATTACGCCCTTCAAAACCTGCGGTGAACGCAGCGAGTAATTAATGGCCTGGTTGCCACCCATACTATGCCCATATAGAAATACCGGCAGTCCAGGGTAACGTTTTCGGGCATCATCGATAAAATCGGTAATGTCATTCATCAAACTATCGTAGGCAGGCGTGTGACCACGCGCACCACCAGAATCTCCATGACCGCGCACATCAAATGCCTGCATGGCATACCCGGATGCATTAAAAGCCTGTGCCACATGTTGGTAGCGGTTGCTATGCTCGCCAAGTCCGTGCACCAGTACAACCACGGCTTTAGGGTTTTCAGGCTTCCAACCACGCGCCAACAACTCCAAACCATCCCTGGACTTCCATTTCCACTCAAAAACGTCCATAGCATCTCCCTTATAAATAATTGCCTTACCTGCCATTATCCATTCCGGCAACGCTCGCAGGTAAGCGCAAGAATAGTTGCAGAAAACCAGATCCAAAAGATACGCTTTATTCTTTGGCTGCGCCAACTTCAAAACGACAATATTCATCACCTTTTGCAATACAATGTGTCTCTGTAATTTCATACTCCACCCCGGTGGCCCACAAGACTGCTTCACCGACCGAGCCGATATACAGGTGACAGATTGGCTGTTCACTCTGATGCCCCCAGCACATGGCGCAAGAGCGGTCAATATAGGCTACCGTATTGTCTTTTTCCTCCATCCACGCATCCACTTCAGGATTGGATTTCTTGAGCGCATCAGCCATCCCATTCAGAATAAACATGATACGTTGTTTTTTTGGTAAAAATTTTAGCGCCACACCGGCTACACCCAACAAAGCCGCCTGCTCACGAACACCATATTGGAAAGAAGCCCGCCCAATCCGACGCAGCATACCCTTGGCAGCCCGACCATAAAAATTT
>CAZLJB010000428.1:0-3776 GCA_964559195.1 uncultured Anaerolinea sp.
CCACATGAATACAATTTGGTTGTGCCGTCGCCGTCGATTAAATTCCAGCCGATCACATCGATAAAAACACTGGCTTCGAAGGTTTCAAATCCGCCGGCCAATAGCAACAATACTTTTTTCATGTGTTTTCTCCTGGATTGGATTTGCACAAAGGGGGATGGAGCGGGGCTACAGGTTAAAGATCACGCCGGACGGGGAAGCTGTCGAAGTCGCGGGCCACGACTACATTTGGGAAGATGGATTGGGCTTCGGCCAGTACGTCTTTTTCACGGTAGCGGCGCGAGATGTGGGTCAGGATCAATTGTTTCACGCCGGCTTTGAGGGCCAGGTCGGCTGCGCCTTTGGCGGTCATGTGTGAAAACTGTTTGGCCATGGCGGCTTCTTCATCCAGGTAGGTGGATTCGATCACGAGCGCATCGGCGCCCAGGGCGTATTGCAGCAGGTCATCGGTGCGCCCGGTGTCGCCGACCACCATCAATTTGGTGCCGCGCAGCAGCGGGCCGAGCACATCTTCGGGGCCGACGGTGCGACCGTTTGCCAGGGTGATGGTCTGACCTTCGACCAGCTGCCGACGTTCTGATCCAAAGGGCACACCCAATTCGGTGGCTTTTTCTGGTAAAAACGGGCGGCGGGCTTTTTCTTCGAACAGGTAGCCCAGGCAGTCCGGCCCACGGTGGGAGACCGGAAAGGCTGTCACGCTGAAGTCATCTGCTTCAAACAAGACCCCTGGTCCAATTTCGCGGTAGTGCAGCATCATGGGCGGGGTGGTGCCGCGCAGCACCACGTCGTTGATCAGGGCGCGCACCCGCTCAATGGCGCTTTTGCCGCCGAAAATTTCGAGTTCTTCGATGGTTTCCCAGCGTAAAAATGTGGACATCAAGCCGCCCAGCCCCAGGATGTGATCCAGGTGGCCGTGTGTGAGCAGGATGCGTCCAAGTTGTTTAAAACCAATCCCAGACTGCAGGATCTGGCGTTGGGTGCCTTCGCCGCAGTCGATCAGGAAGCGATATTCATCATGTTTTACAATTTGCGCAGACAGGCCGCGCCGGGCCGAGGGGGCCGAGGCGGATGTACCAAGAAATAAAATTTCGAACACGTTTAATCCTTCCGGACTTCCGGATTATTTATTGCGGAGCGAGTGAGTCTAATTATTTTACCCTAAAGTGAGAGGCTTCCTTGTCCGGTCTTTGACTTTGTTGTATATTAATACTGTGTGTGGAGAGGTCAGGCGTGAAAATAAAGCCTGTGAATAGGGTCTTATGCTATAATGAATATATGTTCTATTTTTAATAAACCGGTTTCAAGAGACTGAGGCCATGCCGTTTAAACTTCCGTTTAGTAAATCCAAGCCTGCCCGAGCTAGAAATAAGTCCGTCGCCCCCAAAAAGGAAGACCATGCCTTCAAACCTGCCAACCGGTCAGGGGGCAAGCCTGCCCTGCCAGCGGTCAGAGCGGGCCAGCAGGCTTCCAAATCAGGTCAGACCTCCACTAGAAAGACGGCCCAGCACCCCCCCGCCGAGTCGCTGCCGCCGCTTTTTGATATTTCGGCTGAACGCAAGCTGGATATTCTGGGCGTTTTCATGGCCCTGGCCGGTTTGGTAATTGCGCTGGCGCTTTTCTCGGTCAGCCGTAGTTCGGTGACGGGTGCGCTGCTGGGGGCACTGGATTTCCTGTTTGGTTATGGCTCTTATATTTTTCCCATGGCGCTGATCCTGTTTGGGGGTTGGCTGGTATTGCGCAAGATTGATCGCATTCCGCCGGTTTCGGTGGAGCGCGTCTCGGGCGTGGTCATGTTATTCTTGTTTATTCAGACTGTGATTCATGCGGCCACCGAAAATGGAGGTTGGATTGGCAGTCTGTTTTACCGGTTACTCAACGATAACCTGGGTTGGGGTGGCATGCTGGTGGCGCTGTTGGCCTGGGGGGTGATTGTTCTAACCATGTCCTTTGATGTTTCGGTGCCTGAATTGGTGGCGAAACTAAAGCCCCTGATCGATGCCCTGGGCAGGTTGGCTGCCGCAGTGCGTGAGCGTGTTCCCCTACCAGAAAAATCTGTCGTACCAGAACCGGCGCTCACGCAAGACGGTTTCAAACCATTCAACCCGGTGCCCGCTGTGCAGCCCGCAGCCCGCAGCCCGCTGGCTCCGGCAGAGATTGGCGTACCGGTTTCTACGCCTGTCCGGCAGGTGGTCTGGGTGCTGCCAGTCATCAAGGAAATCCTGGAAACAGGCAGCGCGCCGGAAGTAAACAATGATTTCGTGGAGAGTCGCGGCCATCTGATCGAAGAGACCCTGGCTTCTTTTGGGGCGCCTTCCAGGGTTGTACAAGTCAGCCGTGGACCAACCATCACCCAGTTTGGTGTGGAACCACTCTTTGTTGAATCGCGGGGTGGGCGTACCCGGGTGCGGGTCAGCAAAATTGTCGGTCTGTCTGACGACCTGGCCCTGGCCCTGGCAGCGCCGCGCATTCGCATCCAGGCCCCGGTGCCCGGGCGCAGTTATGTGGGTATCGAAGTCCCCAACAGCGAGATGACCCTGGTGACGCTGCGCGACATCCTGGAAGAGGATTCCTTCGCCCGAAGTCGAAAAATCCTGTCATTTGCCCTGGGGCGGGATGTATCCGGGCTGCCAATTGGCGCCGATCTGGCCGGTATGCCGCATATATTGATCGCGGGCACGACGGGTTCTGGTAAGTCGGTCTGCGTAAATTCGATCCTTACCAGCCTGCTGCTTTATAACACCCCGGACGAAGTACGGTTGGTGTTGGTGGATCCCAAGCGGGTGGAGTTGACCGGTTACAACGGTATTCCGCACTTGCTTGCGCCAGTGGTGGTCGAAATGGACCGCGTGTTGGGGGCCTTGCAGTGGATGACCCGCGAAATGGATCGCCGTTATCACACCTTTGCCCAGGTTGGATCTAGAAACATTCTGGATTACAACGCCCGCATGAAGACCCAGGGACAGAAAAAGCTGCCCTACCTGGTGGTGGTGATCGACGAATTGGCTGACTTGATGATGATTGCTCCTGAAGAAACCGAGCGCACCATCACCCGCCTGGCCCAGCTGGCGCGCGCCACAGGTATTCACCTGGTGCTGGCTACCCAGCGGCCCTCCGTGGATGTCGTGACGGGCCTGATCAAGGCCAACTTCCCGGCGCGCATTGCCTTTGCAGTTTCGTCTAATACGGATAGTCGTGTGATCCTCGATCAGCCCGGAGCTGAGCGCCTGCTGGGGCGCGGCGACATGCTTTACCAGGCCCCGGATGCTCCGGCGCCAGTCCGGCTTCAGGGGGTGTTTGTCTCAGATCACGAGATCCACGCCCTGGTGGATTTCTGGCGCAACCAGAATACGTTGACAGATCCGGGCGTGCCCGCTGGCCCGGTGGATGGTGTGCCTTCGAATGTGCCGTTGAAGCAGACCTCGCTCTTTGGGGAGGATATTACTGCCCAACCACAGGATGGGGATGTATTGATGTCTGAAGCGGTTGACCTGGTGCGCCGCGAAGGGCGGGCCTCGGTATCCATGCTGCAGCGTAAGCTGCGCATCGGTTATACGCGGGCTGCGCGGCTGGTGGATGCGATGGAAGAGAAGAAGATTATTGGGGCTCCGCAAGATGCCACGGGTGTGCGGCCTGTCCTGGATTACGGTCCGGCTGCGCCTCCAAAAGAAATTTAGTCCGCCTGGCTGCTGAAATTCGCATTTTGAACTGAAGCCTACGAAAAGTGTATTGGTCAACGATAGGTTAGACAAAGTAGCTGCTTCGATTTGTCATTGCGA
>CAZLJB010000429.1:0-2103 GCA_964559195.1 uncultured Anaerolinea sp.
CAGGCTGATGTGGTTAAACAGAAGTCCAGCGGCTGGTTCAAGCAAGTCAAACCTTTCTGGCAGAAGAAAAACAGCCTCGGAGCCCAGTTGAAGTCCTGGTGCGCGCAGCCTGACATGGCCAAAACCGCCGGCTTATCCAGTGAACAGGTCGAAACCCTGGCAGGGTTCCAGACCTGGGTCGAGTCGCTCAGTCTTGCGCAGGCTGATCTGATTGCGCAGGAACTTTCCGAATTCAGTCAGAAGCAGGGCATCAAGCTGAGTTGGCTTTTGGAAGAAAACGGCAAGGCTGACATGCAGGCGGCCCTCGCAGGTCTGGCGCTGTACTTCGGGTTGGCAATCCGTGAACGCGCCAACGCGCGCCCGGCGGCGGCTTTGCGTGGCTGGGAAGAAACCCCCCTTTCAAAAGAGAACCGTGAGTTTGGCAACCTGCTGTATATCCAACTGGTGGATGCCAAAATGATCGGCATTCCCTCACATTTGCTGCTGGCTCCCGAGAAGGAACGGCAGGCGCACCAGGTCAGTGCGATCAAGGCTGTGATTGAGAAGGATCGCGCAGCCGTCCTGCCGTTTGCAGCCCAGGTGCTGGATATCCACCAGGCCTCCAAACCTGAAAAGCCAAAGGCCGTCAAAAAAGGAAAGAAAGAAGCTGTCACAGTTGAAGCGCAGCCCATCTAACCGGCCTGGTTGTTTTTCGGTGGAATAGAACTTGCGTCTGCTGTAATAACAGGTTCGTATATCCTCATTGCAATTTGCCTGGCAAGGAAGCTCAACCATGAAACCTATCAGCACTCTGGTACTGGCCGTTATCCTGATTTCCATTTTACCTGCCTGTCAATCCCTGGCGTTTGCAACGCCTGCGCCTACTGCGACATTTGTGGTGATCACAGCCACCCCGCTGCCAGCCACGCTCACCCCGCAGCCGACGGCTACGCCTGAGCCCACCTTAACCCCCAGCGCCACCCCGGATGCCTGCCCGAACGGTGACTGCATTACAGCTTGTTTTCTAAAGCTGGCTCCGATTGCCAACCCGGCCGATCTGAAAGCCAGGCGCTCCAGCCGTTCGATCGAGGTCGAGGATGGGTACAGGTTGGTGAGTTACGCGGTCAACGGTGATCAAATTGACAATCCGGTTGATGGCAGTAATTTTCCGGACTGGTTAAAACCTTTCCAGCAGGATCGGGCAGCCCAGCGCCAGGTTTGGGATTACTTCACAGCCCTGATACCGCTCGATCAGCGCAAATATCTGTCCGAGTACCACGTCATCAGCGATGGCGAGGATAATACCCTGGCGATGGTGACCCAAACTGAGATGGATATGAACAGTTGGGCCCTGGAAGTGGATATTTTTGACACGGCCAATGCCCAGGATCTGACCGACACCCTGATCCATGAGTTTTCTCATCTGCTCAGCCTCAACCCTTCGCAGGTGCTGGCTTCGAAACGGATTTTTGACAACCCGGATGATTATGACATCTATGACGGCGAAGCCTATGCCTGCAAGACCTATTTCCCGGGCGAGGGCTGCAGCCTGCCGGAATCCTATATTAACCAGTTTTACCAACGCTTCTGGAAGAAAATTCAACCGGAATGGACTGCGCTCGATGATCTAGAATCTGAAGATGATTATTATGTGGCGCTGGATCGTCTTTACCTCAAGTATCAGGATCAATTTGTTTCTGATTATGCCGCGACAGACACTTCCGAGGATTTCGCAGAAGTTTTCACCGTATTTATCCTGGAGCCCAAACCAAGCGCCGATAGCATTGCGGATCAAAAAGTTCTGTTCTTCTATGAATTCCCTGAACTGGTCAGTCTGCGCGGGCAAATTGGTCACAATCTTTGCGCCCGGGTGGCCAAGTAAGCGGCCCCAGGCAGCCGATCCGACCTGGAAAGTTTACAAGCATGAAAAAAAATAAGAAGGAGATTATCAAATGAAAACAGCTCAACGAATTTTGATCCTGCTCAGCATGGCTGTCCTGCTGCTGGCATGCACGGCGCAGCCGAAAACAAGCTCAGCCATCGTCATAGCCAGCGCTTCGAAGGGCGGGGTTTGGAACCCGCTCGCCAAAGAAATGGCGCGGATCCTGCCTCAATACGTGCCTG
>CAZLJB010000429.1:2203-3759 GCA_964559195.1 uncultured Anaerolinea sp.
GTTTGGAACCCGCTCGCCAAAGAAATGGCGCGGATCCTGCCTCAATACGTGCCTGGGATCAGTTTTTCTGACCAGGAGACGCTCGGCTCGCTGGATAATCTCAAGCTGCTGATTTCAGGAAAAGTTCAAATGATCTTTGCGCATGATTACCATGTCGCCCGGATCAACCAGGGCTTGCTGACTTCGGTTTCAGCCAACAAAGTCCCGGTCAAGATATTGATGGGGTTGTATGACCAACCCCTTCAAATTGTGGTTCGTTCAGATGCCGGCATTAACAGCCTGGCAGATCTAAAAGGCAAGCGGGTTTCGACCGGGGTACCGGGCGGCTGCGCGGAAGAGATGGCCGGGTTTGTCCTGACAACGCTTGGGATGGATATTGACAAAGACATTCAGCGCCAAAAGCTGGATGTGATCCCATCGGCGGCGGCGATAAAAGACAATCAGATCGATGCCTTCTTCTGGACTGGCGCGCTGCCGACTGCCACCCTGACCAAGTTGTTCACGGAGAGCGGCTCAACCGTCAGCCTGTTGTCGATCGATGCCGCCTCAGCCGATTTGATCATGAAAAACAACCCGGGCGTCTACCATCCGTCCAGCATCCCGGCGGGCGGTTATCCGGGTCTGGATAAAAATGTGGAAACACTCGGGATCACGGCCGTGATTGCCAGCCTGGACAGCTTCCCAGCCGAGATGGTTTCGCAGGTGCTGCCCGCGATTTTTGATCACCGGCAGGAGTTGGCCGGGGTTTGGGGCGGGGCCGCTAATCTGTCTCCGGTTCAGAGCAGTAACATGCTTTCGGATGAAGCCACCGGTTATCTCCACCCGGCAGCCATGAGTTACTTCCTGCGCAGCCTGCGCACCCCCGAGGCGCAAAAGGAAATCGGGCAGGTCTGGATTTCAAAATGCATGGAAGCCGGGCATGAAGGCTCCATGTGTGCAGATGCCTTGCTCGAATTTTTGGCACCCTGAACCACCCGCGTTTATTAGGAGTCTGGAATGAAAATAAAAATAGTTCTGATTAGCCTCATTATTGTAATTGCAGTGGCGGGCGTGGTCGTCTTCTTCCTGCCAAACCCATCGGGTTGGGGTTCGAAGCCGGATCAGGGCCAGGATGCCCTGATCAAGGCCGAAGTGGAGACCGCCGTCAGTATGCTGCAGGGGATTTACGACCGGCAGCAGGCGGGTGAATTGACACCCGAGCAGGCCAAAAGCCTGGGCGCCAACCTGCTGCGCGGATTGAGCTACAGTCCGGATGGCTATTTCTGGGCGGATACGAGCGAAGGTGTCAACGTGGTGTTGTATGGCCGTCCGGATGTGGAAGGCCGCAACCGCCTGGAAGATAAAGACGAAAAAGGCATCTATTACGTCAAAGAATTTATCAAATTTGGACAGGCCGGTGGTGGTTATGTTGACTACTGGTTCACCAAAAAAGGCGGCAGCGTGGCCCAGCCCAAGCGTTCCTATACGCTTTTGTTTCAGCCCTTTGGCTGGGTGGTGGGCAGCGGTTATTACAAATAAGAATAATTCCCGGGCGGTTAAACCGGCCTGGCTGCAGC
>CAZLJB010000430.1:0-3755 GCA_964559195.1 uncultured Anaerolinea sp.
CAGGTTGGCATAGGTCACCTGCTGCAGCGGCGCGGCGGCCTGCCGGCTGTCTTGCCCCGCCTGCCCCTGGCTAAGCGGCTGCACCGCGTGAGCTCCCAGGAAGCTCACCCGCAGCACATAGGCGGAGTTGGTCATCAGCCAGCTGCCGCTCTCAAAGCGCAGTGTGTGACCGCCGGATTGGTAGGTGAGCGCTTTGGCCGGGCTGCTGGCGGCCGCGGTTTCCTGCGGCTGTGTTTCGGCAGCCTGAATGGACGCGGGCGCTTTTTCCTGCGGCTGTAATCCAGCCACCTGGGCGGCCGGGCGTAACCCCAGCAAGCCCAGCATAAAAATGATCACCATCAGGCCGCTCATGAACCGTTTGCGATTGGAAAGAAGGGATATGTCATTCATGCGCTTGTTCTCCTGATGATTACATAAAATCGGCTGGTGGAAAAGGTCAACCGGTGTCCTGCTTTACAGGTGAGCTGCCGGGAAGTGGTTGGGGCGGATCATGGCGACCAGGTCTTGCATGGATAATACTTTCGCCATGCACCCCGAGGGTCCCCAGGCGAATTCGCTGTTGGGGTCAAGCCCAATTAAGATGACAGCGGGGTTGTGGTGCAAAATGCAGGAGATGCAGGCTGGATATTCCATGCTCATGTCATAAAAAATAACCGGCGCGGGCGGGCTGGAGAGCAGCGCCTCGCTCCCCGCGTCGCAAGGCTCCACCTGGGTCACTTTCATGTCAGGGATTGCCGCCAGGCTGGCGGCAATCCCTGACATGAAAATGGAATTACCCAATAGAATGACGCGGTTTGATAGTGTCGACATGGCTGCCCTGAGGGAATTGAGGGATTTGGTTCGTAGATAGGATACACTGCCAGGCAGCCGCTGGCCCTGTCCGCAGAAACAGTCCCCTGCCTATCGCAGGTACAGTCATGCCGCGGCCCTGAGTGCAGCCATCGATTGCATGAAAGTACAGTCTGATTGTGTCCCCAGGTACAGCCTGGGAAAAGAGGGGAGGTGCTTTACGTTCTTCCCTGGCCAGGTTTGCTATAATGAAGAAGAAAGGTCAAAGCACACGATGTCAATAGTCTGGCACCCGAATGCGCTATCGCTGGCATGCCTGGCCATCAGCTGGTGGATTGGTTGGCTGGCTTTGCATGCCTGGCAGAAGCGCGGCGAAGTTGAGACAATACCTGCTCTGCTGCTGGGGAATGCGCTCTGGCTGTTCGGCTATGGGGTCGCCACTGGCACCCTCGAATTAGGCGCGCGCGTTTTTTGGGCAAAATTTCAATTCCTGGGGGCCGGCCTCCTGATCGGTGGGTACATCAGCCTGGCGCTGGCCTATGCCGGATACACGCGCTGGTTGACCTGGCGCAATCGGATATTGATCGCCCTGGTGCCGCTGACCGGTGTGCTTTTGGCCTGGACCAATGAAGCCCATCACCTGATCTGGATCAATGTCCAGCCGAGTAATTATTCTGGATTATCCCTGCTGAACTTCCGGTACGGGCCGTTTTTCTGGTTTTATCTCGGCTTCTATTACCTGGCAGTTGGGTTCAGTATCTTTGGTTTTGCCAAAAAATTCCGCAGCGCGCGGGGCTTGCAGCGCAAACAGGCCGCCATTCTGCTGGCCGCCACCTTCTTTCCTATCATTGGTAACCTGATCTATCTGAGCGGCGTCTCTCCTATTCCAGCGCTGGACCTGAGCCTGCCTGGGCTGACCCTGATGGGCATCATCTTCTACTGGGGATTTATGAGCAACCGGTTGCTGGGTTTGGGCGCGATCTCGCGCACCCATGCGATTGAAAATATGCCGGACGCGGTCGCCATCCTCGACCTGCGCGACCGGGTGATCGATCTCAACCGGGCAGCGCTCAACTTTCTGGGTCGCAACCGAGATCAGGTGCTGGGTTATTCCTTGCAGCAGCTCTTGCCTGGCGAGGTTGAGAAGTTGCGCAAGTACCAGGATTTCTGGAATTTACAGGAAGAATTTACGTTTGGGTCGCCGGAAGCACCGCTGTATTTTTCCATGAGTATCACCCCGCTCTATGATTGGCGCAATCGCCTCTCCGGCAGAATGATCATTATCCGCGACATCAATGAGCTGCACAAGCGCGAAATTGCGATAAAGGAAGCCAGGGACAGCCTGGAAGTTTTGAACCAGCGCCTGGTTGTTGAAATGACCTCCAGGGAGATTGCCCAAAACCAGGTCTTTGAACAGCAACGTTTGCTGGCCGTCGTGGAAGTACGCGAGCGCCTGGCGCGCGATCTGCATGACAACCTGGGACAGGTTTTGGGCTTCTTTAACATGCAGGCAGAGGCCTCACGCCAATACCTGCGCAATTCGGATCTGAGTGCAATCGATGCGCAGCTGGCGCTCATGGCTGAGACAGCATTGGACTCGCAGCTGTATCTACGCGACACCATCCGCGAGCTTAAATCTTCCAACCAAACCGAACGGCGTTTCTTTCCAAGTCTGGACAAACAAATCGCGAAGTTTGAGCACGATTATGGCATCCACGTGACGCAGGAATTCGACCCGGCAGTCTGCGAGCGCGGTTTTGATATCATCGTCAGCGATCAGCTTCTCAATATTCTGCAGGAGGCGCTGAACAACATCGCCAAACACGCCAGCGCCAGCAGTGTGCACCTGAAGATTTCACAGAGCCCAGACCGCAGCCAGGCGCAGGTGGTCATGCAGGATGACGGGAAAGGTTTCAAGCCGAGGGCTGTCAGCCAGGATAAGAGCCACATGGGATTGGGCTTTATGCAAGAGCGCGCCTTGCTGGCCGGAGGAAAGTTCCGGGTGCAGTCCAGGCCAGGGCACCCACGTTATCATCCATGTCCCGCTGCGCGTATTGATTCAAGGAGAAAATTCATGAGAGTTTTGTTGGTCGACGACCACTCGCTTTTTCGAAAAGGTGTCGCCAGCTTGTTAACCGCACATCACATTGAGGTGATCGGTGAAGCGTCTGACGGATTGATCGCATTTGAAATGGCGCGCGAACTGCGCCCGGACGTGATCTTGATGGACATTGAGATGCCCATCTGTGATGGGCTGGCAGCCACGCGTTTGATCAAAGCCGAACTGCCTGGGATCAAAATCATCATGTTATCAATCTCTGAGGAAAATGATAAGCTTTTTGAAGCCATCAAGAGTGGCGCATCTGGCTTCCTGCTCAAACGTTCCAGTTCGGATGATTTTTTAGAGCGATTGACCAACCTGACGAAGGGTGATATGCCTTTCTCGAGGGGGCTGGGCGAGAAAGTCCTGGCCGAGTTTGCTCGAATTGCAACTCCCCTATCATTACCGGCTGAGCCCGACGATAATAAACTTGCCTTTAATGATTGGGCCGCAACCACCAATTTAAATGAACGCCAGGTGCAGGTCCTGACCCTGGTGGTGCAGGGTAAGACCTACGAAGAGATCGGTGAAATACTCAGGCTGAGTGAGCGCACCATTAAATATCATATGTCCTTAATTCTGAAACGTCTCAACATGAAAAATCGAACCCAGGTGGTGGCCTTCTTCGTGCGCCAGGGCTTTGGCGGGGTGAATAAACCAACCGGTTCTTGAGCTGATTGTGCCGGGGTGAAATGGGTGGGTCTCGCGCATCGGCCAGCGAAATAACCTCCCCGCCCCGCGGGATCAGACCAATCACGCCACCCCGCCTCCAAACCCGCGGGGCGTTGCCCTGGCAATCGAACGCCGGCGAAAACCGAGGAGATCGGAAGAGCGTCGTGTAGGGAAAGAGTGTTCAGAGCCGTGT
>CAZLJB010000431.1:0-1870 GCA_964559195.1 uncultured Anaerolinea sp.
GGGCCAGCCAGGCTATTCATAAAATTCGCGTTGACCTTGCTGCCGACTAGCTGACGATTTGGATGGTAAATGATTCGGTTTTGCGTATCAATCACCATCAAGTAAGCACCATCTCCCAGTTGGGTTCTATCCAGATGTTCGTGTAAATATTCAACGTCGTAATTTACCACCAAGAGGGCAACCGCTTTGGTCTGCCCGGTCTGGGTGTCAGTTTGATTAAAAACTTTCGCGGCGGTGATGGCCTTCTTATGGTTCGAATCGATATTGATATTTTCTTCCACACCTGTCCAGACAATATTTCCCCCAGCCTTTTCCGCCAATGCAAATATGGCATCCCGGGCCTGCCGGTTGATATTATCTGCCCGCAGCGTATCACCCACGTGGTAATGCCGGCCATCTTCGGTGTAAATATCGATCGAGATCAAACCGTTGACATTGATGTAATTATTGAGGATATAACCAATCTTGGCCTGGGTGGCCAGATCGGTATAGGTATTATTCTGGGCATCTTTACCAGCCAGAACGTTATTGGTGATATCTTCCACGCCAGAAACGTTGGCCATCAGGCTTTCAACTTCTTGCAACAGAACATCCAGGTAAGAGCGCTGGTCACGCACCAATTCGGTGGTATAGCTGTAAACCTGGCCTTTAACGATCGAAAAAGACACCAGGTAGGCTAAAGCCCCCAAAACCAGCAAGGGAATAATACTGACTCCGGCCAGGTAAATCAGAAATTGGCCGGTAATATTAAGGCGAAACCTGGTTTTACGTTTTTTTTCCATCCAACCTATCGCTACCCGCGGGAATAATTCCGGTTTGCAGCAGGCAGGCCTGCAAACCGGTTGAAAATCGAAGTTTACTTAATGTTGTCCTTGGTGACGAGAATCACATCGACAAAAACCAGGGGTGAGATAGTTTCTCCGTTGATCATTTTCATCGCATCCACCACGCCCATATATCCCTGCAAGGCAGCCTGCTGATCGATGGTTGAAATCATTTTCCCATCTTTAATGGCTTGCTGCGCTTCGTTCAGGTTGTCATAGCCAGCCACCAGCACATTCGAAAGGTGTTTTTCTTCCAAATACTGAATTATACCCAGGGCCATCATATCATTGGCGCAAAAGACTGCCCCGATATCTGGGTTGGCCTGGAATAAGCGCGCCGTAACATCATGTGCTTCGTCAATTTTCCAGTTGGCGGTTTCAGATGCGACGATGGTGATATTTGGATTTTCTTGGAAGGCGCGCTTGGCCCCGGCCAGGCGATCCTGGGCATTGCGGGCATCTCTGATCCCTTCCAAAAGGATAACCTTGGTGGGGGTCTTGATCATATCTGAAACATATTTTGCAGACATGTATGCGCCCTTTTCATTATCAACGCTGATAAAGGGCACATTCGTCAGTCCCAATTTCTTGGACAAATCTGTGTCCAGCTGGTTATCGATATTGACAACCTTGATCCCGGCATCCTGTGCCTTTTTAAGGGCTGGGATCAATTCCAGCGAATTGCCAGGCGCAATCACGATCGCATCCACTTTTTGCTTGACAAGCTCGCCAACGATTTCAATTTGCTGTTGAATCGAGGTTTCCTGCGCGGCAGTTTTAACGATCAACTGGATACCCAGTTCACCTTCAGCTTTACGAGCGCCTTTTTCCATTTCTACAAAAAATGGATTGGTGAGGGTCTTCATCACCAGCGCAATTCGCCGGGTCTGCGCCGGTTGAGCCGTGACAGCCGAGGATGCTTGAGTCGCATCAATAAAAGGCGCCCCAGTATTTTGGGTTTGTGAAGTTCCACAGGCAGTTAACGAGACAATCAGCATAACCAGGCAGGCAGTCCGAAAAATATTTTTGACCATATTATCCTCCAA
>CAZLJB010000431.1:1970-3752 GCA_964559195.1 uncultured Anaerolinea sp.
CACATCATGGGTTAAGGCCGTTTTATACACGCGCTGGGTTGTAATGGCATCGTAAACATCTGCCAGCGCCACAATTCGGGCGCAAAGCGGAATTTCTTTTCCCTTTAAACCCCTGGGATAGCCAGTGCCATCCCAACGTTCATGATGCGACCAGGCAATATCCCTGGCAATTTGCAAATACGTCGCACCGGGGTAGAACTTCAGACAATCATCCAGGGTCTCGGCTCCCAGCTCAGCATGGCGCTTCATAATTTTCCACTCTTCGTCATTCAGGCTGCCAGGTTTGAGCAGCACATAATCCGGAATGCCAACTTTGCCAATATCATGCAGCGGGCTGGTCTGGTATAAAAGTTCTGGAAAATGCAGCGGCAGTGAATCGCGGATTTTGGGGTCGCAGCAAATCTGTTGGGCAAGCACCCTGACATAAGCTCTAATCCGTTCCAGGTGGTTACCTGTTTCGAAATCCTTCGATTCAGCCAGTCGGGCCAGGCTGAAAAGCATCATTGAGGCTGTTTCCAGTTCCAATATTCTTTCTGCGTTATGCAGTCGCACAAGTAGTTCGGCCGGCTCAAAAGGCTTGGAAATAAAATCATCGGCACCCGCATTCAGTCCAATCAGCATATCATCCTTGCTGGTACGAGAAGTGACCAGAATGATGTAAATGTAGCCGGCAATGGTAGGCTTTGCTCGCAAGTAACGACATAGATCGATACCCGTTATACCTGGCATATTCCAATCGGAAATTACAATATGGATTTCAGATGAGCGCAATTTTTCCAGCGCGGATTCTCCATCTTGGGCAATTTCTACCTCGTAGCGCTCAGTTTCAAGAATCTTCTTCGCCACGGATAGGGAAATTTCATCATCATCAACAATCAATATTTTCAAAATAGCCCTCTACTATTTTCCATATTCCGAATCACACTGTTTCGTAAAAAACTAATAACCTGGGTTCGGAATAACCCCATCTATCAGCTCGAGATGAAAAAATTAGCATGCGATTACCAATAACCACCTGCTAATTCCTTTTGACCGGTTATAAGTTTAGGAAAAATTTTATACCGATCAGAAAAATATTGCCTGTTGCTTACGAGTGTGAGACCTGTAAACAACAAATTATAACCAATTATAAGATTTGACCCACACTCCAGGCCTTAAAAAGTCTGAGCGAACCGAAAAACCCGGGTCGATGCACCCCAAAGAAGAATCAAACTCATCCATTAAATAATGCACAGGCAAAACAATTCTATTCTACGTCCAATTGAGTAAAAAAACGGAAATGCGACTTTACAAATTTATTAGGTCATAGCCGGTCGATTAACGCTGGATGGCAAACAATTTAAGCTCAATCCCATCACTGTTCAACCTTACCAACCGTTCAAATCTCAGGCCGATTTTCTCTAATACCTTGATGGAGCCGGCGTTTTCAGGATCAACAACTGCCACCAGACGCTTTATATCCAGGCTAAGCAGGGCATAATCCCTGACAGCCAGGGCGGCTTCACTGGCGTAACCTTTTCCCCAGAAGCGCTCCAGAAAGGCATAGCCGATATCGATATTCGGCAAAGCATCTCTTTTGACCAGGCCGCATATTCCAAGCGCATCTTCCGAAGACTTTAACCGGACCAGCCATAAACCAAAACCAAAGTTTTGGTAACTGGACAGGGGGCCCTTTTCCAGGTATTTTTTAGCATCAGCCCGGGTTTTTACACCGCGATCCCCAATAAAACGCACGAAGGCCGGATCATTTAATAATTCCAGAATAAATTCATCATCATCCAG
>CAZLJB010000432.1:0-3743 GCA_964559195.1 uncultured Anaerolinea sp.
CTACACGGCTCTGAACACTCTTTCCCTACACGACGCTCTTCCGATCTGGCCTTAAGAATTCGTTTGAAATTGGTACCCGGAATATCGAATCTGCCCGGGTGACCTTTCAGCGTCTAAACTTGACGCTCAAAGCTGAGGACGTCGGCGGCAATACGGGTCGAACAGTACGCTTTTATGTCGTGGATAGTCGCATGACCGTCAGGGTCATCGGTGAAAAAGAAAAAGAACTATAGAAATTCCAAAAGGAGTTGGCATGGCGAAAATTTTGATAGTGGATGATGCGGAGTTCCTGCGAGTACGCCTGACAAAAATGTTGAATACAGACGGTTTTGAAGTCTTTCAGGCGGAAAATGGGGTTAAGGCAGTTGAGTTGTATAAGGAAATCCACCCTGATCTGGTCTTGATGGATGTGACCATGCCGGAAATGGATGGCTTGACAGCCCTCAAAACGATCGTGGGTTTTGATGCCAAGGCAAAAGTGATCATGCTGACAGCCCTGGGTCAAGAATCAGTTGTGCTCGAAGCCGTCAAATCGGGTGCGCGCGATTTCATCGTTAAACCATTCGAGCACGATCGCGTTATGAAGGCGATCGGCAAGCTGCTGGCGTAAGGGATTATGGCTGAAATCAAATCTCCTCAACCTGCCAATACGAAATCACCAAATCCGGTTCGGGTTATGGTTGTGGATGATTCGGCCTTTATGCGTTTCTCCATCAGTCAGCACCTTAATGAGAATGCTGAAATTATCATTGTCGGCACAGCCAATGATGGCAAGGAAGCTCTGCGGCTAATCCCACAGCTTCAGCCGGATGTGATTACGCTGGATGTGGAAATGCCTCACATGGACGGGCTTTCAACGCTCCGTCAGATTATGAAGGAATTTCCCCGCCCGGTCATCATGTTCAGCAGCCTCACCAAGGAAGGCGCCGCCGAGACCATCCAGGCTCTCATGATTGGCGCAGTCGATTTTATTGCCAAGCCTGACAATCGACTGGATATTCGCCAGGTCATGGATGAGATGGCGGCCAAAATTTTATCAACCGCCAAGGCCAAGGTAAAGTTGAGTTTATTTCAACAGCCGGCCAATCCGATCTCATCTACATCTACAGCCCCGGTTTCCGATAAACCGGTCAGCATTTTCCTGAAGAACACCCCGATTGTCTTTATTGGTTCGTCGACTGGCGGCCCGGGTGCCTTGAACGAAATCATTCCGGCGCTTTCCGCCAACCTGACATCTCCGGTCGTAATTGTGCAGCACATGCCGGCTGGCTTTACGCGCTCTCTTTCCGAGCGTCTGAATGCCATTTCGCCGCTCAAGGTCAAAGAGGCCGAGCCGGGTGACCGTCTGATGGTCGGTCAGATTTTGGTGGCGCCCGGCGGTTTCCACATGACGTTTGACGAGAATGAGCGTGTCGCGCTTAACCAGAAACCCACCGTGCATGGGGTCAGACCCGCCGTGGATGTAACCCTGACCTCCATTATTCAACGCTTCGGTAAATCTGTGGTGGCTGTAATTTTGACCGGTATGGGCAGCGATGGTACGAATGGCTCATCCTTGCTTCACAGCCTGGGCGGCTATGTCATTGCCGAACATGAAAGCACCTGTGTCGTTTGGGGCATGCCCCGCAGCGTGGCAGAAGCCGGTGCCGCGGATGCCATTCTGCCGCGCCCGCAAATTGCCAGGGCCATCGAACGCGCAGTTCGTGATTTTTCCAGTAACTGAACAATATTGATGAGGATCAAAATTTAATGGACCCAAACGTTTATACTCAGGTAAAAACATCCATCAAGCGCATTTTAAAAATAGATCTCACCAATTACAAAGATGAGCAGATGAAGCGTCGTCTCGATTCGTGGCTGGTCCGCAGCCATGTCACCACCTGGAATGAATATTTCACGCTGGTGACCAGTGATGCGCCTGAGCAGGAGCGTTTTCGCAATTACCTGACCATCAATGTCACCGAATTTTTCCGCGACCTCAGCCGCTGGGATGCTCTGCGCCAGGATGTCATGCCCTACCTGGTGAAAAATTCCGTTGAAAGCCACCGCGCCGATGGTCTGAAAATCTGGAGTGCAGGCTGCTCGATCGGTACGGAACCTTATACAATTGCCATTATGATGGCCGATTTTTTGCCATCGCAAAAATACGCCTTGCTCGCCACCGATCTTGACCGCGAAGCTCTGCTCAAAGCCCGCTCGCGCGGCCCTTACAGCCAGGATGATGTTCGCAATCTGACGGCTTCACAGCGCCAGAAATACATCACACCCGCAGCCCCCTATTTTGCCAAAGAGACTTTGCAGAAAAATATCCGCTTCCAGGAACAGGATTTATTTGCAGATCAATTTGATACTGGTTTTGACCTGATCATTTGTCGGAATGTCGTTATTTACTTTACTGCAGAAGCAAAAAATATTTTGTATGCAAAATTCCATGCCGCGCTTCGCCCGGGTGGAGTCTTGTTTTTAGGTGGTACTGAGATGATTTCCGGGTCAAAGGAATTTGGCTTCCAAAACTTTGGCATTTCTTTTTACAAGAAAGCTTAATAGGGAAATTATGAATTACTCGCTTGATGAGCTTATCCAGGAAGCCACCCGGCTGCCACCCATTCCGCAAGCCGCCCAAAAAGCGCTGGCCTTTATTCGCGATCCCGGGTCGAGCGCCTCGGATCTGGCTGCGGTGCTTGGCAATGACCAGGTGCTCTCGGCTCACATTCTGCGCTGGGCTAACTCGGCTTTGTATGGAATGGAAAACCGGATTGCCACGGTTCAGCAGGCGATTGTTGTGCTCGGGCTGACCACCGTCCAGGAATTAATCCTGGCTCATTCAATGGCAGACCGCCTTAACAAACCCATGCCCGGTTATGAACTTAACCGTGGTGATCTCTGGCATCACGCCGTTGGAACGGCCATTGGGGCCAAGCAGATCTCCAAGGAGCGCGGGCTGAAAATTAATGAGGAAGCCTATTTTGCTGGCTTATTGTGTGATATCGGCAAGCTGGTCTTTGAAAAACTGCTGCGAAATACCGATACCAGCCAGCCGGAATGGGCCCACCAGCCCTTCCAGGAAATGGAACTTGCCACTTTTGGGATGGATCATGCCATGCTTGGCGCCGAAATGGCGCGCCGCTGGCAGCTGCCCGATCACCTGGTGGCCACCATTGCCTACCACCACAACCCTGAGGAAGCGCCCCCGGCTCACCTCAGCCTTGTCTCCGCCGTACATGTAGCCGATGCGGCCATGATGATGATGGGGGTTGGCCTCGGCATTGATGGCTTGCAGTACAAGCTGGATTTGGAAGCGCTAAAAAGACTGCGCATGGATGAGCAGGATTTATCCATCATGGTTGAGAAAATTTCAGACCAACTGACGCATGCGAAAGAGCTGATATACTTTGGTAAATAATCGGGCGGTTTTTGTCCGGATAAATGATGGAGGCATAATCAATGGATGTTAAATTATTAAATCCCTTTATTGAAGCGGCTGTAGAAGTCTTGAAAGCTGAAGTCGGTGAAAACTGCACGCGGGGTGCACTGTCACTTCACAAATCTTCGCTGACCAGTGATGATATTACCGTTTTGATCAACCTGATTGGAGATGTGTTTGGCGTGGTCATGTACAGCATGCCCATCGCCACCGGGCTGGGGCTGGTTTCCAAGATTATGGGTCAGGAGTTTGCTGAACTCGATTCGCTGGCCCAAAGCGGTGTGGCCGAATTGGGCAACGTCATCAGCGGCCGGGCGAC
>CAZLJB010000433.1:0-3740 GCA_964559195.1 uncultured Anaerolinea sp.
CTGGATACTGGTTCCCGTGAAGCTACCAGAGGCCCTAACACGATCCAACTAACCGCCAAGGAATATGAATTGTTGGAGTTATTCCTGCGGCACCCCCGTCAGGTTCTGACACGCGAAGTGATTTTTGACCGCGTTTGGGGCTATGACTTTGGCGGTGAAAGTAATGTGCTTGAAGTTTATATCCGTTATTTGCGCCAGAAACTTGAGGTAAATGACAGCCTACCGCGTCTGATCCATACAGTCCGGGGTGTTGGGTACGTGCTTAGAGAAGCTCCTTAGTAGTTGAAAAAATTTTAGCGACGCACTACGTTTCTGTCAATCCGTAGTGCGTCATTTTTTATCCTTTACTCATATCCTGCGGTTACAATAGTTCTTAATTGGATTCTATCCACCACCCTTCGGTTTTGAACCAAATCATCCTGGTTTTTTGCCGTCTGGATAAAAATATATAGGTGGATTTCCGTATGTGTAGTTTTCTAGCCAGGGGAAAACACTTTGAGTAGCTAACAGCGAAACCTGGCATCCTTTTATCTGCTCATTATCAATAAAGGTCAGCATGTCATTGCGCGCTCGTCTTACCCTGCTTAATTCAACACTGCTTGGCGGTGTACTTCTTTTATTTGGCGTGCTTGTGTACATTCTTGTCAGTGCTCTGTTGTTGGATCAGGTCGATCGTACTCTTAACCAAACCGTCAAGGATATTCTTTCAAATTCGCACGTCGGTTCAGTTGGAGAATTGAATGTTGTCACGCTACCATCCCTGGAATTAACCGCCAGTGTTTATGTCCAATATTGGGATCGGGAACGGCATTTGCAAATGTCATCACCTGGGATCAGGGATTTATCTCAACCGCTGGATTCTGCCGGGATTGCGTCTTCACAACCAGTATTTCGCGATATTTCGATTCGTAATATACATTTACGTGTTTTGACCGTGCCATTATTAGCGGGTGCGCGGTCGGTGGGCACCCTGCAAGCTGCCACAAATTTGGGGTTGGTGGATAGTGTTCGAAACAGCCTTTTATCTATTTTGGTGATTCTAACTATTATATCTATGATGTTGGCTGCGGGTGCATCCTGGTTGTCGATCCGTCAGGCTCTATCTCCTTTGAATACTGTCACACAGACCGCTGAGCAAATCACTCGTGCAGATGATCTTTCTAGGCGTATTCCCGCGTCTGATCACCCATTTGATGAAATTGGAGCGCTCGTGCGCGCTTTTAATCGCACGCTTGAAAGACTTGAGAATTTATTTACGTCCCAGCAACGGTTTTTGGCTGATGTGTCCCATGAGTTGCGCACGCCACTGACAGTGATCAAAGGGAATGCAGACCTTATCCGTAAGTTTGGTCCAGACGATGAATCGCTGGATACAATTAAGGACGAAGCCGATCGATTGACCAGAATGGTGGGGGATTTGTTGTTGCTTGCCCAGGCTGAATCAGGGAAGCTGCCATTGACCATGGCTCCAGTAGCGCTGGATGAATTACTTACCGATGTGTTTCAACAAATGCATGTTTTGGCTGGGGAGAAAGTACATTTAAAATTGACCGAAATTGATCAGGTGGTTATAAGCGGTGATCGCGACCGCATTAAACAGGTCCTGATCAATCTGGCGTCAAATGCCATCCATTACACTCCCTCCGGCGGCGAAGTGTACTTGAGTCTGTCCAAATCAGGCGAAATTGCCAGAATCGTGGTGCGAGATACCGGTCCAGGCATTCCGGCCGCTGACTTACCCTATATATTTGACCGATTTTATAGAGGTGAAAAATCTCGAACCCGTTCTAAAACCAGCGGTTTTGGACTTGGCCTTTCGATCGCTAATTTTATTGTCGAGGGACATGGTGGGCGGATTGAAGTTGATACCCATGAAGGGCAGGGAACGGCTTTTGCAGTTTACTTCCCACTTACTTAGGAAAAAAGTCGGTAATTACTATTAAATGATAATTATTGATTTAGCCCCAATCTTTGCCTGGCAGTTTCACACAAACTGGATCCGCCTGCGCCAAGCCATTCATTCAAACGTTCTGACCCGCTGGAATTTTGTTGTGCATCTGCATAAATTCCACTCCCCCAATAAGCATACCGAATGGTCTCGGCCGGCCATTCTGATTCAGCCTGAACGATTACACCAATCCCACCGTTATAACCAGCCAAAGCCAGTCGAGCATTGCCACCGGCTTGCTCCAATGATTTGGCCAGGTAATTCAAACCGCGCAGGGCATTAATATCCGGGTCAAAAACATCTTCAGACGGTAAAAAATGAAAGGGCATAACCTGGAATAGACCTGATGCGCCGGCACTGGAACGAGCTTGTGGATTTCCACAAGATTCTATTTGCATGACTGTGGCAGCAATATTTGGGTCAATTCCATGTTCAGTGGACCACCTCAAAATACTGGCGCCCCAAAACTGAATCTCCAATGTAAAAAGCGGAGCCAAAGCGCCTGGGTGTAATGCAGAATCCGTTTTTGCCTCAGGTCCGGTTGTCTTGAGGCTGTTGGTTCCAAATGCCAGGATCAGCCCAAAGCATAATACCACCAGGGGAGGTAATAAAAAACCAGACAGACATCCGCTTTGTTGGTTTGTCTGTCTGGTCTTTTGATTGGTTGGAATTTCAGAGCGTGGATTATTCATGGATTTGTTAGACAGGTTTCAAATACGCTCGAAAAACATAGTATGTGAGCATGATTTAGTTTTACTGGCGTTCCTCATATTGTTCTACTTGCGAGCTGGAAGCGAGATTGTGGTAAGTTGGTTCTGAAGTTCTGGAAAAACTGGGTTCTGTTCGTATCGCTGGTTTGTTTAGTGGCTTGAAGCTTGAAGCTGGAGCGAGCGCCGGTCGGGAAGTTGTATTCTGGACAGCCTGATTGACCGGTCGTTGTTGATTATAATCATTTCGGGAAACAGTTTGTTGTTGAAGTACTGTTCTTCGGGATCGAGTATCTGGTTGTCCAAACATCCGTTCACCAGCCATTGAGAAGGTTCCAATAATCATAATTCTAATTACCCACACCATGATTGCCACAAATATTGGGACAACTGTCTGTATAGTTGCACCGTTGATCACTGACGTGCCCTGGCTGATGTGATTTGCGATTGCAACTGAAACGCCCCACCAGGTAAGTGTTGCGTTCATGGCAGCCGCAAGGATCCAGGCGCCAAACAGGTACCAGACTTCAGCGGGTTCATCTGCGCCCTGTTCTGGGGTGAAGAGGCGGGCTACACCAGCAAAATCAATCCCACAAAAAGCAATTGATAAAATGGTCGCCCAGCGTACCCCAAGAAACGTAAGCGGTCCCAAAACATCATTTAAGGCAAACTCGGTTGTGCTGTAGTTGAAGACCTCGAATGCCAGAAGCGCGCCAATAATCATTAAACCAAAGACCTTGGTGCGCTGGCTAACGATTGTGCCAAGCATTTTACTCAAATTTAGATCGAGCGGTTTTAATCGAGTGGCGTTATTCATATAAATCTCCTTGGTCGAATACGAACTAGAAATTATGTTCTATTATTGATTTATTATAGAACGCACATTCTAACTTGTCAAGGGATTTTCCCACCAATTTTTATTTCGATCTATTCGTTGCTACTCACTCACCACTCTTCGGTTTCGAACAAAACCATGCTGGTACTTTCCGCAGGGAAAACCACCTGTAAGTAGTTACCAATTTTCAGAATAAACATAAAAAAAACTGCCTGTTCTTTCAGGCAGTTTAGGGTGGTATTGAATAGGG
>CAZLJB010000434.1:0-3737 GCA_964559195.1 uncultured Anaerolinea sp.
CAGTAAGCCTGTATTATATATCATTAGCCACGCCAATCAACGTCCGTCTTCAGTAATTTCTAGCATGTTGTGTCGCCTGGGGTTTGGGGTGTTATTCGGAAGCGAAGCTTCCGAATAACCAGCAATTCCAAATCTAAAATTCGTTTTTAGAAAATAAGCGAATTTTCCTGGTGGCATTTCTGACATAAAAAAGCTTTATCAGGCACTGGTGAAAGCGGTCAGGCCCGCCAATCCCACCCGTTATATCGTTATTTTTGCACAGCTAAAAGCCTAAGTCCGAAAGGCATTTACGGTTTGAGCTGCATTTATGCTTGTGAAGCAGGCTGCTTTTATCGACCTGCAAAACATGCGCCCATTTTGAAGGATATAATAATCAAATACTGACTCGCTTCAAAACATCTTTTCCGTAGACACTCGATTGGTAAAACAAAAATGGACATTCTCATCCGAATTCTTGTTTTTGTGCTTGGGCTGGCCCTGGCTATCGCCACCTTTTTCTCAGCCATCTCGACTTTTGTCTTGCCGCGCGCTGCGCGCAGCAAACTAAACCGCACCGTCTTTGGCTTGCTGCTGCGGTTATTTAAAATCCCGCTCCGTTTTGCTTCTACCTTTGAACAGCGCGATGCCATCCTGGCTTATTATGCCCCGCTGGGCTTGATGCTGCTGGTGCCTGCCTGGTATGTCCTGATCTCGATTGGTTACGCCGGCATGTACTGGTCACTGGGTGTGCCGGGTTGGATGATGGATTTCCGGCTGAGTGGCTCATCGCTCCTGACATTGGGGCTGGCGGCGTCCGATGATATTTTTGTCAACATCCTGATATTTTCCGAAGCCACCCTGGGGTTGGTGCTGGTGGCGTTATTGATTGCTTATCTGCCCACCATGTATTCGGCCTTTTCCCGGCGCGAACAGGCGGTCAACTTGCTGGAAGTTCGTGCTGGTAATCCGCCTTCTGCCGTGGAAATGATCTTGCGCTTCAATCGGATTCAAGGCCTGGAACAGTTGGATAATTACTGGTCCCATTGGGAAACCTGGTTTGCGGATATCGAGGAAAGTCACACCGTTTTGCCCGCGCTGGTATTTTTCCGCTCGCCTCGCCCGCAGAATTCCTGGGTGGTTGCTGCCGGGACTGTTCTGGACGCCGCGGCACTCAGTCTTTCGGCGGTCGATATCCCCCGCTCAGCCGCGGCTCAATTATGCATTCGGGCCGGGTTTATTGCCCTGACACGTATCATCGAATATTTTGATATTCCATACCCCCTCAGCCCTCGATATCCTGAAGTGAATATATCCATCACGCCCGAAGAGTTCAATGCCGTGCTGGATAATCTAGCAGAAGAAGGCGTGCCGCTCAAGTCGGACAGACAGCAAGCCTGGCTCGATTTCGCTGGCTGGCGTGTCAATTATGATTTTGCGCTGTTGAACCTGTGCTCCTTGACCATGGCGCCCGCCGCTCCCTGGACCAGTGACCGTGCGCAGCACTCCCGCTAGCTGGTTTTGAACAGCCCGGCCCACCATCCTATTGCCACCGGGACGAACTTAAATCAAAGGTTTTCCCAGCATTGTGAGTTTTCACGGGTGATCTTCCAGTGAAAACTCACAAAAAAATTCCTTCTCTTCTTTTTTGGATGTTTTCTATCTATGAAAACATCCTGTCAGTATTTACGATTTTGCGGCTTATCCTTAATTACGCCCTACGAACTCCACCGTTCTCAGCGTTTAAGGCTTTTGCAGTAGCTTCATTGATAGAAATTAGCTTATCCCTTGTTGACGTCACTTTACTTAAGTCCGTAAGTGTAATCCACCTGACCGTTCTTCTGGTTGGATTTCTCGTCCTGCGGCAGATAGGCGCGTACGTACTCAACCGTCGCCTGATCGCCGGAAACCGTCACGCGTAAATGCCCTGAACTGCCCAGCACATCCCCGTTGGTGTAGCCGTATTCGCTGGCCAGGCTGGTTTTATTGTACTCAGCGTTGCTTGGTTGGGGCATCCCCCCAGCTTCAGGCATAATAATCCCGCAGTTGTCCGATAAATTGAACCGGTTCGACATCACCGCTATAGAAGGCCTCCGGGGCGGGCAGGGGGTAATAGGCGTTTCGTGCAGTTTGAGCCCAGACGGCACCAGCAGCATTCTTAATTTTAGAAATGCTGCCAACCTTTTCAGGGCTTTTAGGCATTGGCTAAAGCATGCTTGTGCGGATAAGCAGGTGAAAATGCCTCAATTTTTTGAATAGCTACCTTATCGTATACTTTTTCTCTGTAATTTGAACAAACATAAAACTCCACGGACGGTACGGTGTAAGTATGATTTTGATATTTGCGGATGAGATATCTTTTACCGCGAACTGAATTTGATCGCTGCCGCATGTTGGGCAAGTTTTAATAATAAGTTTACTGTTCAATACCTTCGCCAAAATTAGTTGAATAAAATAGGGTTTTTCGAGTAGTGTTGAAGTCTACGACACCCAATCTACGCGAGAAGCCCCGCGCGCGCATTAGTAAAATTTGTTTTTCCTGGCGGCGGTCTTGTTGTTTCCGCTGCTGTAGCCGCAGCAGGCACAGTTGCTCTTGGTGAAGCCGCAATACTTTACTTTATTGAAGGTAAGAGTATTGAAGAAGCAAAATAAGGCAAGGTTCAGAAAGTCCCTTTTTGGGGCAATCACACCTTTACATTTTAGCCAAAAATTTGGCTAGGGGCTGGCTATAATCCACAAATCTCACTATTTTCGACCCATCTGGTCGACTCCTCCCCGGCGTTTTTCCGGGGAGGTTGGGAGGGTGCCCAATCCTTAAAATCATGGTTCAGACCGGTGCTTATTTCCCCGCGAGGCGAACCTCGCCAACCTGCTTCAGCAGGTTTGGGTTCTGACCAGCCTGTGGTTTCAACCACAGGCTGCCGTCATGAGAGCTGCTCACCACCGCAAACCGGCACAGAATAAATTCTACGCCTGAAACACATCAAACCTGCTGAAGCAGGTTGATTTGAACTTCCCCTTCTCCCCGAGGTGAGGGCGTCCGTCAAACGAGATTTATCTCGTCACCTGCCCTCGGCTGTCGGAGAATGACGGATTGCGGGATAAAAAGCAAATTTGAACCGAGAGCCACACAAAGTTTTTCAAGGTTTTCATGGTGCACTTCGCGGCTTGGCGGTGAAAAAGAAGCTGCAATTTGATTTCTCCGACAAACTGCTTTAGTTTGTTTGTTGTTCCAGCTTTATCCAGCTGCCTGCACTTCGCCTGCGGCGCGCTGCCCTGATTCGATTGCGCCCTCGATGAAGCCCATGCAGCGGATGGCGGTTTCAGTGCCCGCCCAATGGATCCGCCCGATTGGCTCGCGCAGGGCCGGACCATGTACGCTCAGGGTGCCGGTTGGGAATATGGTGATGGGAGCCCCGCCGCTCCAGGTCTCTCCACCCCAATCCATTTCCTGGTAGGCGATCGGGTGCCTGGCCTCGTCGCCGAAATAAGTTGCCAGCCGGTCTGTGATGATCTGCTGATGTTCAGCCTGAGCGCTACGATGCCAGGTGCGCGCATATTTTCCACCCACAAAGGCCATCAAGCAGGCGGTCTTGCCATCCTCGCTGCACTGATCAAAGGTTACCGCGATCGGTCCATCGCCGCTGGCCACCTCACCCGAGAATCCCTTTTCGCGCCAGAAAGGCCGCTCGTATCGTACAAAACACTTTACCGCGGCGCCCATACTTGAACGGTTCATCAGCTGTTGGCGCAAGGCAGGC
>CAZLJB010000435.1:0-3732 GCA_964559195.1 uncultured Anaerolinea sp.
GCGGACGTTTTATTCAAATAATTTTTCGCGCGGAAGCGCAAGTTTGCCTTGCGCTTCCGCATCTCAATGATTGGCGGTTTGTATGAATTCTGACAATATGCTCGTCGAGGCCAGCGGATTAAAAAAATCCTTTGGCAATGTCCAGGCGGTAAAGGGCGTAGATTTGAACATTGCCGCGGGCGAAATATACGGGCTGGTTGGCTCGGATGGGGCTGGCAAGACCACCACCATGCGCATGCTGGTCGGCGCGCTGCTGCCCACCAGCGGGGAGGCAAGCATCTGCGGGTACAACGTAAAAACCCAGGTGGAGAATGCCCGCGCCCAGATTGGTTATCTTTCGCAGCGTTTTTCGCTCTACGAAGACCTGACCGTGCTGGAGAATATTCGCTTTTTTGCCGAAATGCGCGGGCTGAAGCCGGATGAGTGGCGGCCTCGTTCATTGGAAATACTCGAATTTGTTGGGCTTGCAAAATTCCAACATCGTCGCGCCGGTCAGCTTTCAGGCGGAATGAAACAGAAACTTGGGCTGGCCTCCGCCCTGGTGACGCGCCCGCGCCTTCTGCTGCTCGACGAACCCACCACCGGCGTCGACCCGGTCACCCGCCAGGATTTTTGGCAACTCATCATCCAACTGGTTTCGGCAGAAAGCAGCGGCGTCTCAGTCATCATTTCCACCCCCTACATGGATGAGGCCGCCCGCTGTCACCGCATTGGCTTTATGCAAAAAGGCGAAATTAGCGTGGAAGGCACACCCGGCCATCTGCGCAGCCTGCTCAACCAGCGGATTCTCGAACTGCGCGGCAGCCCACTGCCCCTGCTCAAAAGCCTGAGCGCCCAAACAGCAGATGTGGAGGATGTGCGCGCTTTTGGTGACCGGCTGCACTTGCGCGTCAGGGATGGCCAATCTGAATCTGTTATCCAAGGTCTGGAGCGTGTCATCGCAACTGGCGGCGGGAACTTCCTCAGCGCGCGCGTCATTTCATCCTCGCTGGAGGATGTCTTTATCTACTTATCGGAGCGAGAACATGAACCAGCCTGAACCAGTAATTGTTGTTGACCACCTCACCCGCCGCTTTGGGGATTTTGTGGCCGTCAATGCGGTCTCGTTTGAAGTGCAACCCGGCGAAATCATCGGCTACCTGGGACCAAACGGCTCGGGCAAGACCACCACGTTCCGCATGTTGCTGGGACTGCTGACCCCCTCACAAGGCCGCGCATCGGTGCTGGGCTATGATGTCTCCCGCCAGGCAGAACAGGTGCGCTCGCGCGTTGGCTACATGTCCCAAAAGTTCGCCATCTACGATGACCTGACCGTCTGGGAAAATCTCCAGTTTTACGGTGGCGTGTATGGCATTACCGACAAAGCCCGCATCGCCGAAACCGCTGCCCTGGTGGGGCTGGGCGACCAGCAGCGCGTACTCACCCGCGATCTTTCAGTCGGCTGGCGGCAGCGCCTGGCGCTGGGCATTGCCCTTGTTCACAGCCCGCGTCTTTTGTTTCTCGATGAGCCCACCAGCGGCGTCGACCCGACCGCCCGCCGCGCCTTCTGGGATTTAATCTACGGCCTGGCGGAAAGCGGCGTAACCATTCTGGTCACCACCCACTACATGGACGAAGCCGAATACTGCCACCGGGTAGCGGTGATGCGCGATGGGAACCTGCTCGCCCTGGATACCCCACTGGCCCTGAAGGATCAATTCGTTCCCGGCAAGGTCTGGGAGTTATATGCTGAACCCCTGCTGGATGGGCTGCACGCGCTTGCCCAGCTTCCGGGCGTCCTGCGCGCCAGTCTATCGGGTGATCATTTACGAGTAATTGCCGAATCAGGTCTGGATGAGACGAAAATGAAGCGAACGCTGAATCAAGCGAATGTCAGCTTGACATCCATTCAAACCGGCGAACCAACTCTTGAGGATGTGTTTCTTAATCTTGCCAGGAACTAAAGTGCGAGGCTGTCAAAATCGATACCGAAGATAGTTTTGACAGCCTCGCTTTGGATTGCCGCCGGTTACAACTGGTAAAGGTTGGGGGATCTCCATTATTCAATGATTTAATCATTACTGTGTATCTCAATGACTTAGCGGATCAAGACATTTGCTTGTTCGTTGTCCGCTTGCACCAGAGGCGTAACCTTGGCGAGCGTTGGATGCTACGAATTCTACCCGCCTGCTCCAGCAAAGCATCCAAAGCGGTGGTAAACTGGTTTGGTATCCCAGATCATGGTAAGCTGCGATGCAGACACATCCGACCACTGTTTTATGCCATCCAAAGAGAAAGGAAAATCGCTAAAATAGCTGGCATATTTCCCCAAATATCTGCTATTTTGCGTGCAAACTGCCATGAAAACCCACACTGCCACCGCCCTCGCCCATCCAAACATCGCTTTCATAAAATATTGGGGCAATCGTGACGCCTCTCTGCGCCTGCCGGTCAACGGTTCTATTTCCATGAACCTGGATGGCTTGTTCACCCGTACGACAGTCAGTTTCCAGCCTTCTTTGCCGCTGGATGAGTTGATCATCAATGGCCGTGAAGTGACCGGCAAAGGGTTGGAGCGGGTTTCTTCCATCCTGGATCTTGTTCGCAAATCGGCAGGGTTGAGTTTAATGGCAGAAGTAGTCAGTGAGAATAACTTCCCGGTTGGGGCCGGGATCGCCAGTTCAGCGGCGGCTTTCGCGGCCCTGGCCCTGTCTGCCACCCGGGCGGCAGGGTTAGAATGGCCGGAAGCAGCCATTTCGCGTCTGGCGCGTCTTGGATCTGGTTCCGCTTCGCGCAGTATTCCTGCCGGGTTTGTTGAATGGAAAATGGGGGTTGATGATCATGATAGTTTTGCTGTTTCAATCGCCCCACCTGAACATTGGGCCCTGGCCGACTGCGTGGCGGTCGTTAGTGCCGGTCACAAGGCCACCGGTTCTACCGAGGGACATGCGCTGGCACCCAGCAGTCCTTTTCAGGCCGCTCGCGTGACGGATGCCCCCAGGCGCCTGGATATTTGTCGTCGGGCCATTTTGGGGCGTGATTTTGATGCGCTGGCTGCTATTATTGAACACGATTCTGATGTGATGCATGCGGTTATGATGACCAGCCAACCTGTGCTGTTTTACTGGAAGCCCGCCACTTTGGCGGTTATGGAAGCTGTGCGTGAATGGCGCGCTTCAGGGTTACCGGTTGCCTATACAATTGATGCCGGCCCCAATGTGCATGTCATTTGCACCCAACCAACCGCTCCACGGGTGGCCGAGTTGTTAAAGGCCTTGCCTGGGGTCAGTACCGTCCTGGTGGCGCAGGTTGGACAGGCCGCCAGATTGCTGCCGTGAGCGTTGTCTAATACTCTGCTAACATAAAGACGTTATAATCACCTTATCGCGTCCTTTCATGGGCATTTACGCGGAGAAGGATGAATATGACTCTACTAATTGTGATACTTGTTTTTGGTGGCATGGTTTTTGTACATGAATTCGGACATTTTTTAGCAGCCCGATTTTTTAAGATTGAGGTGGAAGAATTTGGTTTTGGATTTCCGCCCAAGCTAATGACCTTGTTTAAATGGCAGGGAACTGAGTTTACTCTCAACGCCTTGCCAATCGGTGGCTTTGTGCGCCCAAAGGGCGAAAATGACCCCAACGTGTTGGACGGGTTAGCGGCTGCCAATCCCTGGAAGCGCCTGGGCGTACTTTTTGCCGGCCCAGGGATGAATTTACTGACTGCTATTGTGGTTACTTCCATTATTAT
>CAZLJB010000436.1:0-3731 GCA_964559195.1 uncultured Anaerolinea sp.
GGCAGTGATTTCCTGAAGTTGAACCGATTACATCAGAAATCGCAACGCCATCCGCACCCACTGCATCGAAGCTTAGGCTGGTTGGTTGGCCAGCCTTAAGGGTTCCGTTATATTTCAATGTGACAGATAAATCGCCACTTTTTTGGGTAAGCGAACTGTCGGGTGTCAAACTGGCCACTTGGGTATTGGTTGCCCCCACGTTGACAGGTAAAGCCAACACGACTTTATTGCCACCGCGCGGTATAAAATCGACGAAAACGACGTATTGACCTTCTTTTGGGAAAACAATGACTGGTTGTATTTTGACTGGCCTGGGCGCTGCCTGGTGGGCGGAACTTTGCTGAACCGGTTGTGCTGCCGCTTGCGAAGTACCCTTTGCAGTGGATTTAGACTGCCCTGCCATGCCTTGCATGCCCTGCAGGTTGATTGGATAGACGAGTGGATCAACGATCAGGGGGTTGGCTTGCAGTGAAGAAATATCGCGAGGTGTAACCGCAATAAAGGCAAAATACAAATATTTACCAAAACTCCTGGCATCGAAATCGGTTACTGGATTGCCAAATTGGTCGTAAATCTGGATGTCAAGCGGCATGGACGTGCCCGCGATGAGTGGTTTCTTGTTTTCAAGGGCGACATGATAAACTGCAAAGGCGGCTACTCCATCCTGCTGTGGCCGCAACCATCCACGCGAGAAATAAAAGAAGATAAAGAAGGCCAGTATTGCCCCGCCCAATAATGGCGCAAATTCAAGAATAGTTCGCAGCCTGCTTTTGGGGGCAGAGACTGTCCCAATTTTGGAATTGCGCAAGCGCAGGCTGTTTGATACCACCAGGACACTGCTGAAGGCCATGGCGCCGGCAGCCAGCATTGGGTTGAGATAACCGAGCGCGGCGGCCGGGATGAGCACGACATTATAGAAAAACGCCCAGAAAAGGTTTTGCTTGATAGTGCCGAGGGTTTTGCGGGAAAGCGTTATCGCACGCGCCACGCCGCGTAAATCGCCGCTTATCAATGTGACAGATGCGGCAGCCATGGCCACATCCGTGCCGGTTCCAATCGCGATCCCAACATCCGCCTGGGCCAGGGCGGGCGCATCATTTATCCCATCACCAACCATGGCAACGACCAGGTGGCCGGTTTGCAGCTTCTTTATTTCAGCTGCTTTTCCTTCAGGCAAGACCTCTGCCAATACAGTGTCGATCCCAACCTGCCGGGCGATCGCTTCGGCGGTGTGTTGGTTATCGCCAGTGATCATGACAACCTTCAAACCCATGCGCTGTAAGTCCGCGATGGCTTCCTTTGAATATTCTTTGATCGTATCTGCGACCGCGATAACCCCGGCGGCCTGATTATTAATTGCAACCAGCATGGCCGTTTTTGCGCTGGATTGGAGTAGTTCCAGCTCAGCTTCCAGATCTCCTAATTCGATCCCGTATAGTTGGAACATGCGCTTGTTGCCAACGATGATATGCTTTCCTGCGATCTCAGCCTGAACACCATAGCCTGGTTCAGCTTTAAATCCGACCGGCTCCAATAACTTCAAACTGCGGGTGGTGGCCTCAGCCCAGATGGCCTCTGCAAGCGGATGTTCGCTGCCTTTTTCCACCGAGGCTGCATAGCGCAGTAACTCGTTCTTGGTCAGGGTCAGGTTTCCGGCGATCACAATGTCTGTGACGGCTGGTTGGCCCCTGGTAATCGTTCCGGTTTTATCCAAAACAACGATTTTTATATTACCAGCGCGTTCCAGGGCTTCACTGGTGCGGAACAAGATCCCCAGCTCTGCGCCTTTGCCTGACCCGACCATGATGGCAGTGGGTGTGGCCAACCCCATTGCGCAAGGGCATGCAATCACCAGTACCGCAACCATGAAAATCAAGGCGCGGGTAAAGTTATCCACAAGCGCACCGGCAGGCAGAGCCGGTCCTAGGAAATACCAGACTGTAAATGTGAGCAGCGCGCAGCCAATAACAAACGGTACAAATACTGCTGAGACCTGGTCCGCCAGTTTTTGGATCGGGGCTTTGCTGCCCTGGGCGTTTTCGACCAATTTGATGATTTGTGCCAGGGCGGTTTCTTTGCCAACCTTGGTGGCTTCAAATTTTAAAAGACCCTGCTTGTTGATTGTGGCGCCAATTAGCGAATCACCCTGCTGTTTTGCAACCGGCATAGATTCACCTGTCAACATGGATTCGTCGACGGTGCTGCGACCCTGGATGACAACGCCATCGACCGGGATGATCTCGCCCGGTTTAACGATCAGGATATTACCTACCTGTACATCATCGACTGCTACTTCATATTCGTGTTCGGATCGAACCACTCGCGCAGTCCGGGCGCGTAGTCCCATCATTTTTTTGATGGCTTCGGATGTTCGACCCTTGGCGCGGGCTTCCAAATATTTGCCAATCTTAATCAGCGTGATGATAACCGTGGCTGTTTCAAAGTAGACATGTCCTTTTAGCAGGCCAAACGTGATGGGCAGGGAGTACAGGAAGGCCGCAGAAGACCCCATCGCAATCAGTACATCCATGTTGGCCGATTTATTGCGCAGCGATTTGAACGCTCCGATATAGTATTGTTTACCAACATAAAATTGAACCGGAATGGCAAGTGCCAGAAGCACCCAATTAAACCAGGGTTGGGCATTTCGCATACCGGTCATGCCGCCTGGGGCATACACAAAAGCTGGCAACCAGCCAAAATCCATGCCCATGGATAACAGGAAGAGCGGGACGGTGAATAACAGACCGATGGTCAACAGGCGGCGCTGTCCATTGATTTCATGCTCACGGGCCAGGGCTTCGGCGTCTTCCGCGTCACCGCCGAGTTCGAGGGCCTCGAACCCAGCCGAAGAAACGGCACGGCGCAATTCAATCTGCGTGATGATGGTCGGTACATATCTGACGTAGGCTTTTTCGGTCGTAAATGTGACCTTGGCCTCCAGTACGCCTTCGAGTTTAGCCAGGGCTTTCTCCAACCGGCGGGCATCGTTATCGTCAGCCAGGCGTTTGATGATAAGATCGGCTTCGCCATTGGCCACACCATAGCCTGCGCGATTGATACGCGCAATAAAATCGTTAAGCCCAAGTTTGCCCGGTTCGAAATCAATGGTTGCGCGTTCGGATGAGAGATTAACCACAGCGCTGTTGACACCGTCGAGTTTTTTTAAGTTACGTTCGACTGCGGCCACGCAGTTTGCGCAAGTCATGCCGGTGATGGGAAGGGTCAGTTGTTTGGGTTCAGACATTTTTATTCCTTAAAGTGGGCAGGTTTCAACCGAGCGGCTGAAATTTGGAAGTGATCAATCAAGAATTACGAAAGACATGTCGGGCTTTCCTAATTCTACTAATAGCCAGACTAAGTTTATCCGAAAAAGTTTGATCTGTGATCCGTATATTCCCACAATTATTTGGCAACCAGACCCCGGGAAAACCCGCATGGGATGCCAGTTTACTTGTAGAAATTACGAGCAACCTGCTGCTTTTAGCCAGGATCGGATTATAGCAGCGGTTTCGGTGTGTTAACCTGGGTGTTTAATTTTCGAGTAAACCGCAGGATATTTTCGAATCATGGGTGGTTGCTTGAGGCTGGATCAGGGTGTTATACAAGCATCGAAAAATGCAATTGTTTTCGTGCCAACATTAGCGTATAGAAACACAGCCTGGGAGTGATCTGGTGTTATTTAAGCCAGCCTTTTTCTTCGGCGTATTTAATTAATTCAGCCCTGGTAC
>CAZLJB010000437.1:0-2157 GCA_964559195.1 uncultured Anaerolinea sp.
GATAGCTTCAGGTGACTGGAGTTCAGACGTGTGCTCTTCCGATCTCCAGCCCCAATTCTGTTCCCAGCCAGAGTACACCCTGACTATCGAAAAAAGCAACGTTGATTTTTTGGTTTTCCTGATTGTCCGCGCTTTGTTGCCCATCCATATACCGGGTAAACTGGCCGCTGACAGACGAGAAGCGGTTCAATCCCTGGTCGGTACCGATCCAGAGATTTCCCTGTTCATCACCAGTCAATGAAAGAACAATGGAGTCGCTGATGGAATTGGGGTTTCCCGATTCGTGGAAGTAGTGTTGGAAGGATATTTTTTGGGGATCAAATAAATTTAAGCCGTTGCGAGTGCCAACCCACAATTTCCCCTGCTTATCCTGAAAGATGGCGTCGACATGGTTGTCACTCAGGCTGCCGGGATCATCCGGGTTATTTTGAAAACGGGTGAAAGTTCCATCAGTGGGATCAAAACGATTAAGACCAGTATCTGTCCCCACCCAAAGTTTTCCAGAATTATCTTCCAGGATAGCGTTTATCTCGCCAATGCTCAAACTGGCGTCATCTTTGGGGTTATGCTGAAAGCGTGTGAATTTCCCGGTTAACGGGTCGTATTTATTCAGACCACCCTGAGCTGTTCCTATCCATAAGAATCCATTCTTATCTTCGTAAAGCGCATTGATCCAGCCATCACTGATGCTGTTGGGGTCGTTGGGATCCGGTTTGTAAATCTTAAAGTTATAGCCATCATACCGGTTCAACCCATCCTGGGTACCAAGCCACAAGAAGCCCAGGCGATCTTGCAGAATGCAATTTACAACACTTTGAGAGAGGCCTTCTTCCAGACTAAGCACGCTAAAACGGATGACCCCCGTTGAATTAACTGGCTGGGATTTTTCTGGTTGAGGAGCAATTGAAGTCGGACCAGGATCGGGAACTGCGGAGGCTGCGGGGGTAAGCCCAGCGCCTGCACAGGATGCCAGTAAAAGTGCGAAAAAGAAAATCAAGCAGATCTGGTTCAACTTATTTTTCAAATGCACCGTGTCCATTGTTTGAATTATAGCGCGTTCGGCAACAGGTATGCTATACGTACAGTATAGATGAATATGTTGATTTGACACGATTTCGGAAGGTCGATATCGAACCCCTCCAGTGGGCGGGTTTCTGGCAACGAACACCCTCCTGTAGAGGGGTATTTTTAACCCTTTTATTAACCATTCAGAGGGGAAATACCACTCCGTCAGGGAGTGTGGAAACCATTCATGCGGATGGATTTTAACCCGTTACAAGTCTCGTGCGTTTCTCCAGGCAGGTGAGTATGATTTTAATTGCCAGCTGCCTTTTGAGAATTGGCAAAAGCGTGGCAAAGAAGAGATACTCTTCGAAAAATCCAACAATTTGCACTGAGGAGAATAGGAATGTCACGAAAAATG
This sequence comes from uncultured Anaerolinea sp., assembly GCA_964559195.1. Classification (GTDB taxonomy): domain Bacteria; phylum Chloroflexota; class Anaerolineae; order Anaerolineales; family Villigracilaceae; genus UBA5195. The sequence goes on from CAZLJB010000437.1 coordinate 1,424, forward strand.
GTCACCTTTGTAAGTTTGTTAGTTTTATTCAGCATGCTGCTGGCTGCTTGTGGTCAGGCAACCACAGCACCTACGGCAGAACCCGCATTGCCTGCTGCGACTGAGGCTCCCGCTGTGGCTGTTGCAACCGAAATTTCGAGTGCGCCTCCCACAGCCGCTCCGACCACAGCTCCAAAATCAACCCGTACCGGAGCCTGGGTGGATAAATTGGTTTTTACTTCGATCGATGAAGCGCCGAATGCGATTGCGCAGATCCAGGCTGATGCTCTAGATATTTATTCCTTTACAGTTCAAAATGCTGATTCTTTTGCCAAGGTAAAGGCAGATCCCAACCTTTCCTACACCATGTCTTATGGGGTCTTCGACAGCATTTTGTTTAATCAAAATAAGAGCAAACCAACTTTTGCGGATGGCCGCTTGAATCCCTTTAGCAACCCGAAAATTCGTGAGGCGATGAACTGGTTGATCGATCGTGAATACATGGTACAAGAAGCCGTTGGCGGAATGGGCGTTCCCAAGACCACCGCCATGATCCAGGCTTTTCCTGACTATGCCCTTTATGCCGATCTCATTCGCCCAATTGAGAATAAATATGCCTATAACCTGGAAAAAGCCAGGTCAGTTGTTAAAACTGAAATGGAAACCATGGGTGCCAGTATGGGGGCAGATGGCAAATGGCAATATGATGGCAAACCGGTGGTGCTGATCGGCCTGATCCGCTCTGAAGATGAGCG
>CAZLJB010000437.1:2257-3715 GCA_964559195.1 uncultured Anaerolinea sp.
ACCTTGAAGTTGCTTCTGATTTGAGCAGTGGTATTCCCGGCTCAGCTTTCTGGCCGTTGACTATCCGCTGGAAGGGGCAGGAAGGTGGAACGGTACGCAGCGCTTCTTCGGGTATTCTGACAGGCCCCTGGAATCCGCAAGCCGGGCATAACTGGGCGCAAGAGCTTTATATCATTCGCGCCACGCAGGATTCTGGGGCTTTGAGCGATCCTTACACAGGTCTCTACTGGCCGCAGCGCCTCGAAAAGGCTGAAGTGATTGCCAAGGAAGGCTCTCCGATTCAAGCTACGCAGGATTGGGTGGATCTGAAATTCGAAAAAGAGATCAAAGTCCCGGCGGATGCCTGGGTGGATTGGGATGCCAAAACCCAGAAATTCATCACTGCAGCCGAGAAATTCCCCGAAGGCACCACCGCTGTGACGAAAGTGACCGTTACCTACCCCGCTGACATGTTCAAAACCATCAAGTGGCATGATGGCAGCCCGCTGAGCGTTGCAGACTTTGTCTTCAATATGATTTCGGTCTTTGATAATGGCAAGCCTGATAGCCCCATTTTTGATCAAGCCAACCAGAGCAATGTCGAAGCCCTTTTGCAGCACTTCAAAGGTGTTAAGATCCTATCGAATGACCCGCTAGTCATTGAGACGTATGATGACCGGATCGATCTGGATGCTGAAAATCTTGTCGGTAATTATTTCACCAGCAATTGGTTCCCAGTCACCAATACCGGCCCTCAGCCATGGCACACTTATGTCTTGGGATTGCGCGCCGAGGAAAATAAGGAATTGGCTTTTTCATCTGACAAATCTACCGCTTTGAGCGTCGAATGGACAAATTACAACGGTGGTCCCAGTCTGGAAATTCTGAAGAAATACCTGGATCTGTCCAAAGCCGAAAGTTATCTTCCGTATGCTGCCACAATGAGCCAGTTCGTAAAGCCTGACGAAGCTGCCGCCCGTTATACCAACCTGGATGCCTGGTATGCCAAATACAATCACTTCTGGGTGGGATCCGGCCCCTTCTTTGTCTCCGAGATAAATTCGACCGAAGGCTCGATTGTCCTTGATCGAAACCCGGATTTCCCCGATCCAGCTGATAAATGGTCGATTTTTGGTACACCAAAAATCTCGATCGTTGATGCCAGCGGCCCGGCGCAGGTAACCCAGGGCAGCGAAGCTGTCTTTGATGCGCTGGTGACTTTTGACAATGCGCCTTATCCCCAATCGGACCTCTCCAAAGTGATTTACATGCTTTACGATGCCACCGGTAACATGGTGGGCAAAGGCGATGCCAAATATGTTGCTGATGGGCAGTACACTGCAACCCTTTCGGCTGAGGTAACTAAGAGCCTTGTCGCAGGATCGGCCAAGATCGAATTCGTAGCGGTATCGACGGTCGTCAGCATCCCAACCTTCGCCCCCTTCCAGTTCGTGGTAACAACCCCGTAAACACGAGTTT
>CAZLJB010000438.1:0-3715 GCA_964559195.1 uncultured Anaerolinea sp.
AAACCAGCATGGCTTTTTTCGAAACTGAAGAGTGGTGAGTAGAACCTATTAACTGACAAATTTGCGATGGAGACCAAGGTATGAATATCTATTACAGCGGTGAGCATCTTAAACACCACCCGTCCTTTGAAATCTTCGACGGAGGTGAAAAGTTAGCCAACTTTGAAGTTCCGGAACGTGCAGAACGGATTCTGGCCGCCCTGAAACAAACCCCCTGGGCCAACATCCTGGAACCTCAAGATTTTGGTCTTGAACCCATTCTGGCTGTTCACGACCCCGGATATATTCAATTTTTAAAAACCGCCTACGCTGATTGGATCCAGGCCGAAACCGAACCACCATATGAAAAATCTGCCCTGCTGCCGGCCACCTTTCCACCTGGTGGCTGGCGGCGAGAACCAAAATCCCTGTTGGGGAAGGCGGGCTTCTACATGAGCGACCTTTCGGCTCCTATTACAGCAGGAACTTATCCGGCATCGATGGCATCCACAAATTGTGCGCTGGGTGGTGCACGGGATATCGCATCTGGCGCCAAAACGAGTTTCGGGCTTTGCCGCCCACCCGGGCATCATGCCGGGAAAAGCAATTGTGCCGGCTATTGTTATATCAACAACGCTGCTGTCGCGGCCAACTGGCTGTCAAAGCAGGGCCGGACCGCCATCCTTGATATTGACTATCACGCCGGCAACGGCACACAGGATATTTTTTATCAACGGTCGGACGTATTCACCCTATCGATCCATTCTGACCCAGATTTTGAATATCCGTATTATTGTGGTTATTCCGACGAAACCGGCATTGGGACAGGTTTCGGATTTCACCGCAATTTTCCACTCCCCAAAGGCACGGAAACTAAAGAGTATCTCAATACACTCCAAATCGCGTTGGATCTAATAAGCTCTTATAAACCACAATATCTGGTCATTTCTGCAGGCATGGATCTATTCAGTGGCGATCCGCTTGGTAAGTTTAATATCACTAAAGCAGGGATCGCGCAGATTGGACAGGAAATTGGAAAGTTAGGGTTGAACAGCCTGGTGGTTATGGAAGGTGGTTATAATAATGCCGCGTTGGGAGAAAATATTGTGGCATTCCTTGAGACTTTTAACGGATGAAAAGATTGGCAAACATGAAAAAACGCATTGGAAGAATTTTGATTGGAATATTTGTCCCCGTGACTGCAGCACTTATTTTGTGCTTATTATTATCCAGTCCTGCAGAAAAGCGCCCATTTTATTCAACCCAACAGGCCGGGGTAATCGTTTATGCGCACATGGGTGGCGACGGAGTCTGGCCCGGTGATACCCTGTATGCGTATGATCAGGCAGCCAAACTTGGCGTGATGTCATTTGATATGGACGCACACCTTACAAAAGATGGCCAGATCGTACTGATCCACGACGAAAGCCTCAACCGGCCCACGAACAATTCCGGTCAGGTGGAAGATCAGATGCTGGAAAATTTAAAAAAATTGGATGCGGCTTACAATTGGAGCAGTGACAGAGGAAAAACTTATCCCTATCGAGGACAGGGCATCCTTATCCCAACCCTGGAAGAAGTTTTTCAGAAATATCCGCAAATGCACTACCTGATCGAAATTAAGTTGACCAAAATATCAATCGCCAGACCAATGTGTGACCTGATCCACAAATATCAGATGCAGGACAAAGTGATCATTGCTTCTTTTCATGATGATGCCATGAACCAGTTTCGCGAAACCTGCCCAGAAGTAGCCACTTCGGCAGCCAAAACAGAAGTCACAACTTTCGTTTTATTAAGCAAGATCGGCCTGAGTGGTTTAATCTCACCCAAATACCAGTCGCTACAGGTACCCTTTGACACAACTGAGTCTTATGGGATTCCAGTTATCACCGAAGCCTTCATTCGCGCGGCCCATGCCAAAAACTTAAAGGTAGAAACATGGACATTGGATGATCCAGCATTGATGAAAACTTACATGGGTTGGGGTATTGATGGTGTTGACACCGACCGACCGGATTTGATGATGCCACTAGTTGGCAAACAGTAAGCATACTTCGGGATAAGCTGGACCGAGATGGCCGTTGAAAACTATTGCCACCCCCAGTCAATTTTTGGGGATGGCAATTTCATAAATGCGCGGAAAGGTACACCCGGTCCGAAAAAAAAGAATTAGTGTAAGTTGTGTGATATTGGTAATACAACCGTCGTGCGACCAGTTTACATGTTTTACGATTATTCCATCCAGATGGTGCGATCTTCATAAGAAGGTCTTTCTGGATATTCGGCTGGAGGATTATCAGGATATCCGATATACAGAAAGCCCAGCAGGTGCTGTTCGGGGACAAAACCAAAGAATTTTTTGATTTCAGGATCCCTGGCCGTTTCACCAGTGCGCCAGATGGCTCCCAAACCAAGGGCAGTCGCCGCAAGTAAAATATTTTGAGTTGCAGCAGCTACTGCCGAAACATTTTCAATTTCGTTAATTTTCGCTTCGGTTGGCTGATCAACAGCCACGACAATCACCAGTGGAGACCGGAATGCTTTCTGACGCTCCTTCTCGAGCGCATCAGGAGGCGCATCCGGAAATTTGGTCTTAAAGGCAGTCGCAAGGCAGTCGCCAAACCGTTCACGTCCCTTGCCGGTCAATACCACAAAACGCCAGGGCCGAATTCTAAAATGATTGGGAGCCTGTACAGCAGCTGAGAGAAGTTTTTCAATTATTTCCCGTGGCAGGGCATCCGGCTTTACTTTGCCAAGTGAATGGCGAGATTTTATAACAGCGTTAATATCCACAGTTTCCTCCATTTATTGAAATGAGAATAAATGAAAAGCTCAAGACAGTCAAGATGCAAGGAAACTGGTCTTACAAAATATATACAGGGTGAACAATTTTTCGGTAATAATTGTAAAATAGGTTTATGAAAAAAATATTACTGGTTTCTTTATCCGTGATTTTTGTTATGTTAGCCTGTACTCTACCAGGCACCATAACCTCCCAGGCAATTCCTGAGACACCATCCGCCATGACAGTCCTGGCACCTATCCAGCCCCTGCCATCCACTCCCCTGTTCACCCCAAGCGAAACAAATTCACCTATTTTGACGTCAACCAGCAGCCCTAACCCCACGCTCACTTTTACCCCAACCATCACCTTTACTCCGACCATCACGTTGACTAGCCCCCCAAGCGCCACACCTACCTTTGCCTTTCCGGTTGTGACAGTCAATAAACAAGCACACTGCCGCTATGGACCACACATCGCATATCTCCATGCTGCTGACCTGTACATCGGTGATGTTGGAACAGTGCAAGGGCGCTTCGGGCTGAGTAAATGGTTGTATATTAAATTCAATAAAATAAATTACTACTGTTGGGTAGCCCCTTCGGTTGTGGATGTAGTAGGCGATATCAATACCATTCGCGTAATGGAATTTACGGACAGATTTTTACCCGGGCCAAGCGTCCTTTACAAACCACCGCATGGGGTCGTGCTTAACCGGACAGGCAATAAAGTTGGTATCAGTTGGGAGGTTGTTCCGATGACGGATGACGACGACCGGGGTTATTTCCTGGATTTATTTGTCTGCCAGGGTGGCGCATATTTGTGGTATCCGGTTGCCCTGGATAATCGAGATAAAACATCCTTTACAATTAAGGATGAAGCCGGCTGCCCGGAGGCCTCTGGCGGAAAGCTATACGCAGTTGAGAAACACGGCTACACAACGCCTGTCGT
>CAZLJB010000439.1:0-3710 GCA_964559195.1 uncultured Anaerolinea sp.
TCCACAGCTGTGGCATCCAGCACGTCGCCGCGAATAATGCTCAACCCGGATCCAGGATTCGAGAATGATTTAGCATCGCGCACAAATGCAGTCACATTGTGACCTTGCGCTAGCGCCAGGTCAACGATACAACTTCCGGTATGTCCCGTCGCGCCAAAGATGATTATGTTCATAATTCTTATCTCCCGGTTGTGATGATTGTAAAATTCGACACAGACGGATATCTCATACAATAAAATTTGTCGTCATTGCAGAAGATAACAATTTTCACAATGACGACAAACTCATCTAGCTACCCCAAGCAGATTTTTCAGGGAATGGAATCGGCTGTTGATTCTCCCAGCCATTCTTGCGCAGATACTGTTCGAAATTGAGCAGGCCTGGGTGAATCTTACGAAGCGCGGCAATATCTGCAGCGTAGCCTTCACCATTGAAGAAGTTGAACATGGCAACCATCTCTTCTTCAGAAGCGCGGCCTCCATTCTGTGTGGGAGCGTTCAAGGTGACGGGGCGTCCAATGACTTTGGCGAAAACTTCTGCAGTTTGTGATTCGGTCAATTCATCACCGGCCAGTTCCAGGGTCCGGCCAAGATACGTTTTTGGCTCTGCGAATGCGATCGAAGCGAACACACCAATGTCATGCGTGGCGATGGTCTGAAATCCTTTTTCGGCGCGCAAGCCCATGCCTGTATAAGTTCCGCTCAAGATATAAGCGCGGCTCCAATTGTTATTTTCCATAAAAGCCACTGGGCGCAGGATGGTGAACGGAATGCCAAGTGATTGGATATATTGTTCAATGATCCACTTGCTTTCGAAATGTTTCTGTCCCATTCCGCGATGGGCAGAACCAACCGAAGAATACACAAGATGTTGAACGCCAGCGGCTTTGGCTGCATCGGCTACGGCCTTACCCTGTTTGATCTCGCCCTCAAAACCTACGTTGGGCAGCCAGGTGTTTTGTACGCTGAAGACGCCATATGCGCCCTTGAATGCCGCATCAAGCTCTGTGCGATTATCAAGATCGCCAGCGACGATCTCCGCGCCAAGTGATTTCAATTCGAGCGCGGCAGGCTTGTTGACATCACGAGTTAACGCGCGTACCTGCCAGCCTTCTGCTAAAAGTTTTCTTGCAACTACTCCGCCTTGTTGTCCGGTTGCACCGGTTATTGCAATGATTTTATTGTTGCTCATGATATTTTTCCTTTTGATTTATATATATTGATAATGAAATTAACTTTCTTGGACCCACTTCAAAATGATGGGAGGGCTACTACTGTTTCCATTTTATACATCTAAGTTTTTGATTTTTGTTTCTGTGCGATCTGATAACTTTCATGAAGCAGAGCGATCGCCTTCTCTACATCCTCTTGCTGAAGCAGGTAAAAACTCACCCAGCCCGTCTCATGCAAAATATGATGAAGTTGTGCGCGGCCTGCAGCAACGATCTCATCGCGCACTTTCTTTGGGAAGGGAATATCCACTAAATGGTCTCCGTGAATATGCCCGATCTCACGTTTGCCGATCACATAATTGACGCCGCCGAAGCGATGCGGTGCAACGGTCACGCCGGCCCAGGATGTCGCGGCTTTTGTGATCGCGTCCTGTGCGCCTTTTATACTCATTTGGTGCCCTTGCCTTTGCCCAGCTTCTTGCAAATATTTCCAAGCGTTTCCATCTCACTGACCGATAGTATGCTGAACTCTTCCACCAAAGCGGCGATGTGACCTGGAAGCACCGCATCCAATTTGCTTTGGCCAGCCTCTGTCAAATGGACATAGATCACTCTTCGGTCTTTCGCGTCGCGTTCGCGTCGGACCAATCCATCTCGTTCCAGGTTATCTATGACCGTCGTGATATTGCTGCCACTCTTGAGCACCTTTGAGCTTACTTTGCCCTGAGTCATTGAACCCAGATGGAACAGGGCTTCCAGCACGGCAAACTGTGAAGGCGTAATATCACCCAGTGTGTTTCGCTCGGTAAGGCGTGTAAAAAGCGAGTTGGTACAGCGGGTCAACTTGATAAAGGTGTCGAGTGTGCGCATCTCTGTGCGGGTTCCAGAATAATGGCTAGGCAATTCAAATTTCCTTTGACATCAGATAGTTTGATGTCAAAATATTATCGCGAAGAAAATAACCTGTCAAGAGATAATCCCCTATCCATTTGGCTAGTACAGTACCCGGTTGGCAAACATCACAGCAAACGAGGCTGCAAAGTCTTCATCAAACCCAGCCTCAAAGCCCAAAAGCGTCACTTGGAACAGATCGAAGAACTCATCCACACCCAGCGGGGCAGTAATCAAACCGCCCTCATCGCCGCCCTCAATCCGCGTATACGGGGTTGGACAAACTACCATCGCGCCTGCCCTGCCAAGAAAACCTTCAATTGAATGGATCACCAGCTTTACTGGAAACTAACCAAATGGGCTATAAATGGCAAAACCCCCACAAAAGTTGCGACTGGCGAAAACAGCGCAGCTGGCTAAACAAACGCCGCCGCCTCGACTTTTCGGATGGAAAAGCCGCCTTCGTCAAATAGGCTGACACGCCCATCAAACGCTGAAAAATCGTATCTTGGGCGCGAACTCGATCAATTTTCCTTTTAGACAATCCCAGTCTGCGCCACGTCACTCCACTGACGTACGCTCGGAGCCCTTTTTGTTACTCAAGCTCTTGCCGCTCTTGTCTAGAGACTCCTAGTGCCCGCGTGATGCTTTCGGCCGGAACACCGAGTTGTCCGGCAACAAGTTGTGCAGCATCGCGAACTACTTGCCCTTCGCCTCCGCTCGCAACCAGCTCGTCGCGCAACACCGTCAATACCTCTAGCATCGTTCGCATTACTCCCGGATCGGGCGGGTCCGGCAGGGTCTTGATCAGGTCGATCGCTTTGGCCAGGCCTCTGTTATGTTCCTCGACTGCCTTGTGGACCTTTGCGGCACATCGTTCGCGGTCGGTGTAATAGCTTGGCTCGTAGATGACTGCGCTGGTTACGATAAAAGTGCTTATGCTCGCCTGTGTAGTGCCTTTCGGTCCGAATCCGTCATTTACTGTCACCTCGATTTCAAGTAAATAGCGTCCGGCATGACTGAAGTTGTCGATGATCAGACGGTTGCTGAGTCCTTCAAAGGAGAACTCGTCGGCGTGGGTGTAAGAGAAGTCGAAGTCCTCCGTCGTTCGCTTGGGCTGGCCCGGATGGGCAGGGTCGTCAATCTCAACCTGGGCAGGTGCAACCAGGCTGTTGCCGGCCCAGGCCAATGCGCGCCCGTTGACCCGCCACGTAAAGCGTGGCATCCCGAAGCCTACTGCGGTGGCGACCACTTCCAGTCTCTTCGGCATCAACTGGATCGAGTAGCTGTAATCCTTGGCGGGGCAGTTGAAAAACGGTGACACGTGCACCGTCTTCTGCTCGTCCGCCCCCCAGCTCCCCAGGACTGCGGAGGCGGCGCGGTCGCGGGCTGACGCCGGGCGAGTGACGAAGTTAGGCGTCAATGAGACGGTTCGTCCGGCCGCGTCGTAGAGAGGAAAAGGGTTGTTGGTCGGCAGATTCTTTCCGGGCGCGAAATGCTTTTCCAGAAGCTGCTTAAACGGCTCTACACCATCCTCCTGGGGATGACCCGTAAGGTTGCGGTATCGATCGAGAAATGTATCACCTCCGGACAGGCAGATATCCCGCAGGCTGTAGCCGCGTTGGCTGCGCAGGTAGTTGATATAGAG
>CAZLJB010000440.1:0-3707 GCA_964559195.1 uncultured Anaerolinea sp.
GGCGCACGGTCGGAAGGACAGGAATGCGCCGCCCACAACCAATATCAGAGTCAATGGAACACCCACGCCAAACTTCAGGATGTTTTTGCCCCTAAGTGAGAAAATCGCCAGGACAAATAAAAGTCCATCCAGGGCCAGCAGTCCGCCGGCAATTTGCGGAGTGAAGTCTGGGCTGCCCCCGACTCCGGCTGGGGCCAACGCGAACTGGAAACTGGCGAAGACATCGAATTTTTGGTCGCGCCTGACAATTACCTCCACCTTCCAATCCGCCGGCAGGCTAAGGTTAGCCCCATTGGCGGAATACTGCCCGTTGCCCTTCGTGGTGAGCGCTACATCAGAAGGCGGAATGTTTTTATTAAGCGGAGTGAAGCGCAGGAGCACCTCTTTGGCCGCTAGAAGGGGCTGGCCGTTGGCGCTCAATGCCAGGTTGAAGGTATTTTGGCCAATCACGCCTGGTGTAATCGACAAATCCATGCTCAGATCATCTGCTTGCGCAGAAGCACTCAACCCAATCTCGGCGGGATTGGCTTTGGCAGGTGGCAAATACGTCAGATAACTGACACTCAATAATAAGAAGACCGCCAGCAGCGATTCGGTAAACACCATCAGCGTAAAGCGCTTTACCAGCTCTGCGTTACTGGTTCCGCTTATCCGGTTGCGATTGAGACGCGGAGAAATGACCAGCAGGTTGCCTGCGGCGATCACCATCAACATTCCAATAAAGCCCTGTTTGACCAGCATGGAATACCCGTACAAGGTTGTGGTGAGCGCTTGCAGCGTGCCAATCCGCAGGGATGCAGCGTACAGACCGGTCACGCCGATCAGGGCAACGCTGCCTAGGGCCATCGCAGAAAACTTTTGAATCGTCAGCGAAACCAGCCGGGTTTGCAACACGCTTTCCAGTTTACGCAGGGCGAACAGGCCACAAAGAAAATATGCCAGTCCGCCGAACCAGAAACTCATTCCAATCAGGTGCAGCCAATCGCTGAACAGCGGCAGCAGCGAACGTGGGTCGGTCGCGGCATGGCTGGTCAGGCTGATTGAAAAGAGCAGTGCCAGGCTAACCAATAAAGCAGCATAGCGCTTCCATTGAATCTGGTGATCGAGCGAGAGCCAAAAACATATAAGCGCCAACCCCAGCCGGATCAGCCAGACCAGCCCCAGCCGGGATTGAAACAATACCTGGTAGTTTTCGGGTGACCAGGGGGCTGCCAGCAAGCTGCCCAGCATCTGGCCGGACTGCGCCAACAGACTCAGGCCTGTCCCAAGGAATAGGCCGAGCAGACCGAACTGATAAATAATTTTCCAAGCGGTGGGGTGAGGAATGTCCGATAAGTCAAGTTTGGTGGCCGGGATCCAGACCAGGATCAGGAAGGGGATTTCCGCAACCAGAATGGCGACTGAGATCAACATTAGCCACTTGGCAACCAAAGCGCCAACCGGTAGACTGGCATTCGTGGTTTGCGGTTTTGCAGCCAGGTCCGTTGGGCTAACTTTGCCCACGGCAAATGGGTAGGAGCCGTTTGTGAGATGACCATCGGTAAGCGAGGTGACTTTCCACGAAACGGTGTAGACCCCATCTTTGAGCGGCGGAAGTGAAACAGTCATGATCGTCGCCCCTGAGACACCTACCTGCACATCCGCCAGATCCACCAATTGTCCATTGGCGTCATAGACATGCACCGAACTTAATACCGGCGCCACTGATTCTGTGAACTCCAGTTTGACCTGTGTTGGCGCTTTTTCCAGAATGGCATTGGGCGCGGGATTGGCATGCGCTAAAAGAGCGTGTGCATAGGCAGGTGAGACTGCCCATGCAGACAGGATCAGGACGATCAGAAAAAAGAGAAAAGCCCCCCGTATTTTACGCATACTTTTTGAACGCTGATTACCGTGACTTCTGAAATGCCAGGAAACCCAATACCAGCCCCGCCAGGCCAACGATCAGCGCGGCAACAGCGAGCCAGGCATTCAGCCCCAGGGCTGCAGGTTGAGCGGGTTTTTCCGCAGGCACGCTCGGGAAGCTGAGCACTTCTGCCCCCTGAACCTCTTCCGGGTCAACCGAATTGCTGATGGTGGTTTTCCCTAATACCCCACTCAGCTTAATCGTATATTTTCCCGCGACTGATGGCAGGATCGGCGCCACATACTGGTTTTTCGAATCCTCGCTGAGCGGCTGCAGGGTCAGGGTCTTGGTCTGACCACCATAGGATACATCGACAACCAGCATGGAAATATCGATGACCGCGTCCGGATTGGCAGAATCACTGACATTAATGACCACCGCGTTGCGCTGTCCAACCACCGGAGGTTCATCTGTCCAGCCGACCTCGATGGTGTAAGTTCCATCGGTAACCGGTGTATGGGCCAGAACGTTCTGAAAATTGAGCAGTAAGGCAACCAGGATCAGAAAAATGGAAACATATTTTTTAATCATAAAAGCATCCATAATTGCGAGATAATATTGAACCCTATTTTAGTGTCTTTTTTAACTGATGGATCTGTATGTTATCGATTGATCATGCTATCAAACTCATCAACAGTTGTTTTTTTGACAGCTGCGAGAGGATCTATGTTGGCCATTGAAGATGTGAGAGCGCTGATTTTCCAGCCTTCGCCATAACGGAACAGGGTGAAACCCACATAATAATAATTCTGTTCAAAGGAAAACAAGGCCACCCGTTCAGTTTGTTCATCCGCACCATAGATCAGGGCATTCTTGGCAGCAGTTTCCCGGTATTTGGGGTCGGACATGAGCGTCTTATCAGGTAGAGCGATTTCCAATATTTTTATATCGGTAAGGCGTTTGGGGTCTACTTCTGTTATAAAGCTGTTCACCTTCGTGGTGTCCAAGTGTGACATCATACTTGAACTATCGGCCACGATATCATTGGCCAGCAGGCGGTAGGTAAAATATCTTACACTATTTAAGATTTCAGCTTCTTTTTGGATCTTATTGGTTTCAACATTGATCGCATAATCTGTTGGAGCCATGGATTGAAAAGGTAAAAACACACCCCCCAGCCGGTCAACATAAAGCTTGAAATTAAATTTTTCGCTCATCTCATTGATTGCACAAGCCTGGATGATTTTTTGAATATCGCTCTGAGCCACCCCTTCCATATAAAAATGAATGGCATCTTCAGGGGTTTTGAATACGCTGGCGGTGGTGGCAGCACTGCTGGTATTGGGACTGACAGCACCCCCTGTGGCTTTACTGGCAGCGCCACCGATTAGACAACCTGTAGTTATCAATCCCAGGAAAACCGAGATGAGTGCAATACTTTTTGTTTGCATAAGCAAGTTCCTGATGTCACTTTTACCGAATAAAATTCCACTTGTATTTAACGTCAATGTAAAATGACCCGCATTTTTTCATCTGGCGAAAGTATTTAAAAATACCCTTTAAATTATATCATTTTCGGCACCCGATTTGGACAAACCGTACGAGAAATTCTTGAGAATTAGACAATTGGGAGTGGTAAATAGGTCTCATAAAACACGCTGAGACCAACCTCGGAAAATACTTCAAACCTCCGGCGACAAAACCCTTGCAAGCATTACGGGCTAAAACCAGCAATTCTTGCAAGGGTTTTAATAGTTTTTTTGAGCGGGCATTGGCATAAAATTAATCCAGGTTTTGTGGAAAACACAGGTCGGAAATTATTTTTCAACGCTTGGAGGAAATATGAAGACCAGACGTCTTA
>CAZLJB010000441.1:0-3697 GCA_964559195.1 uncultured Anaerolinea sp.
CTGGTGATCGATCGCTATGCCAATACGCAGGTGATCAAACTTTACACACCCGCCTGGATTCCGCATCTGAGAGAATTCCTGATCGCCCTGGCACAGGTCTGCCCGGCTGAAAGGCTAATTTTACGTCTCAACCGCTCGCTGCTGCAACAAAAAGAATTCAGCGCAGGTCTAAGCGATGGACAGCTGCTTTCAGGGTTGCCCATGGATGGCCCAATTCTGTTCCAGGAAAATGGACTGGTCTTTGAGGCAGATCCGATTCTAGGGCAGAAAACGGGCTTTTTTCTGGACCAACGTGAGAACCGGGCGCGGGTTGAGTTAATTTCCAAAAATAAATCCGTCCTGAATGTCTTTGCGTACACAGGCGGATTTTCGGTTTATGCAGCCCGGGGTGGCGCCAGCCAGGTAGTCAGCGTCGACATCAGCGCACCCGCCATGAAAATTGCATCCAATAACATGGCACACAACCGGCAGATTGCCAATGTTTCAGCGGCTCTACACGAAACAATAAGCGAAGATGCCTTCGAAGTCCTGACCCGCTTCGGGACAGAAAAGCGCCAGTTTGACATGGTCATCATCGACCCGCCAATGTTCGCCCAAAACCAGAACCAGATCAAGGCAGCCCTTTATTCTTACCAGCGCCTGACGCAGCTCGGGCTGGGAATATTGCGTCCGGGCGGCGTGTTGGTTCAAGCTTCCTGCTCCAGCCGGGTGGAGGCTGATGTGTTTTTCAACTCCATTCATCAAGCCGCCAGGGATTCTAGGCGCCATTTGACAGAAATTGAACGGACTGGTCATGCCCTCGATCATCCGATTGGATTTAAAGACGGCGCCTATCTCAAATGCCTGTTCGCCAAAGCGGAATAATCGGCTCCCCGCCTCCTCCCAGCCTCCCCCAAATCCGACCACAGCCTCTTTGTGGGCAGGGTTATACGTTGGTCGGATTTGGGGGAGGTGCCGAAGGCGGAGGGGGCTGTGTCGCCTCGGCGGTGCTTTTCCTAGGTGGGGTCAATTGCCTGATTTTTGACTAAAATGTAAAGGCGTGATTGCCACAAAATGGGACTTTTTGAACCGTGCCCTATTTCGCGATTTTTTTGTAACTACTTTGACAATTTCACAAAGTCACATTAATCAGATGTTCTATGAATACTAGCCAAATCTGCCATTCCAATAAGAGTCTTCCTGGAATGAGACTTAATACTTTCCGGTTCAAAAAAAAGGGCCTGCCCCCCTCACCCTAACAGCTACCATTCCAAAAATATTGGTTGCACAAAAAGCCCGGCACGCTGCTCAAAACCATTCAGCAATCTGGTTCTGCGCCACCGATTGACAACCAGTCACCCACCTCAAACCATCGTCGTAGGCAAATAGTCTTGCTTATTTAGTTAGTGACTATCTTGAGGATGTCACATCTTCGCATAGCTGGCACTTCGCTCAAAAAAACCTTACAAATCGAACACATACGATTTGCGCAATTACACATTTTCCAAGCAAAAGATTGCGGGGCAGACCGCTTGCCAGTCGTGGCTATTCACAATGCACTGCTGGCTTATTAACAGGATAAAAGAGGATCAAATGAAAGACATTCTCATCAAATGGTTCATGTCCATTAACTCTTTCCTTATCCGTATCAGTCGTGGAAGGTTTGGAAACAAACTCGGCACACAAACCATCCTAATTCTGCACACAACTGGACGCACATCAGGGCAAAATCGTGCTGTTCCAATCGCTTTTTTTGATTACCAGGGCAAGTATCTAATCGTGGCGTCTAATTGGGGAAAAGATAAAAATGCCGACTGGTATCTGAATTTAAAGAAAGCCCCAAATGCAAGTTTAGAGATAAATGGTAATCTTGTCGCAGTGACAGCACGAGAAGCACTGGGAGATGAATATACAAATTTATGGAAGTTCGCCACCGAACGTCATCCGCCCTATCTGAATTACCAAAAAATGACGACGCGCCATATTCCAATTATCCTATTTGAGCGGGCAGCTTAGAAAAAAACAGTACAAATCAACCATCACCCACAAAGCGTTCTCAGCCCACACAGGTGCCTTTCGGGAAAAAGGATGGCTGTCTTGTGATGTTGATGTGATGGACTGGATAATGAAATTCATCGCCTGGCTTTATGGAATAAATTATTGCCAGAACGCACATCCAAATGGGCAAGGTTCATATCAGATCGGTAACCCATGGCAGCTGCCATGGGTTACCGAAAAAGTTAATTGGCTGTCATAAATGACTGATTATGCTTTCGCCGCTTAGTACAACGCCATCGTATTTTTTAATACCATTTCGCCGAATTTTACATCTCCGGTCAGTGTCGCTTTCGTTCGGGCTTCTTCGTAACCAGAACGCCTAGAAGCGTAAATATTAAAATCGAGACCATCCATCTGAATTGTGGAGGCCGGATCTCCCGCCCCCATTTTCCATAAACCACCGGCAATACCCGAAAGCTCGAAAACAACACTTCTCTCGCTTGTATTTTTGGCGAGGACTTTCGCAATATCCCTCATCACCAATGCCACAATGCGTCCATCGTGTTCAGCAGTCTGCTCGAATTTGCGCCCAGTAGCCCGACAAATATCAAGCCGATGCATCCATGTATCCCGACTGTGGATCACCAACATCAGGTGGCGGAGCGACAAACTCCCGGTAACTGCGTGCGGAATAGTCACCAACTTGATCAACTGGAATTGGTGAGCCCATTTTCGCGTTGCCAGCGGTCCAACCCGGCGCAACTCAGCGATTAACTCAGCCGGGGATTTTCCCTTCCGATCTGCCAGTTGGATTATATTGATCGCATCTTCAGGGAGCTGGCCCCTTTTCGGTATACTCGTGTATTGATGGATCAATTCTTTGTAGCTTGTGCCGCTGGCGTAACTGCCTGCCTGATGTGCCAGGATATCACGCACCGACCAGGCAGTGCAGGCGGTGGGTTTGTTCCAGTCCTGCGGATCAAGACTTTCAAGCAGACTCACAAAACGCTCGAATTCAACACGCAGCAGGGCTTCTGATTCATGTGCGGTTGCAGATGGTTCCTGTAAAGCCTCGAAAACAGTTTGGATTGAAGATAAAGCAACCATATTTCTCCTATTGATAAAAAAACGATTAATGTTTCGACCAGGCTTTCTCCAAGACTGAAAGTACCACAGGGATCAAAGACCCGAAACGCCCGGCCCCTACCGGCAATTGCGGCTCATTTGCAAGGTGAAGCGCTGTTAGACCATGCATCATGGCGATGAACAAGTCTGCGGTTTGCTCTGGTGAAAGGTCTGTATCGATAAAGGTATGCAAACGGGCAGATCGTTCGTAGTTTTTTTGTAGCATCCCAAAGCTGACCTTCAGGCTTTCTTCGGAAGGTTCAAATCCGGGGACTGGCCGCTCAAAACACAACTGATAAAGATCCGGATTTTCCATTGCAAAGTTCATGTAAGCTTCAAATATATAGCGGAGTTCTAGCTGCCAGGACTCCGCCCCCCGGACAGTTTTCTCCAAATACTCGTCGAATAATGTAAACCCAAGCCGAAACAGGACGTTGTATATGTCTTTCTTACTGGAAAAATAATTGTAGAGCGAAGGTGCGCGTATATCCAAGCGCCTGGCTAGTTCCTGCATAGATAAAGCTGCCACGCCTTCTTGACGCATGATGCTACGGGCAGTATCCAGAATTGTCTGAATCATCAACTCACGGTTACG
>CAZLJB010000442.1:0-3650 GCA_964559195.1 uncultured Anaerolinea sp.
CTGGGTATGTTTTTTTCCTATTTCATCACCAATAGGCTGTTTAATAATGTCATGCAGCCGGAGCTGCAGGTCACCGCGCTGGATGTGTTCGTAGATATTTTTTTGAACGGCATCAAGCAGCCTGCGCCCCAAGCAGCACCCCGCCTGCCGGCTAAATGATCACTTGGAGATTTAATGAATTCTCGTCTTGTTTCCATAATTCGCAAGGAATTTATCCAGATCATCCGCGACAAACGCACCCTGGTGCTGATCCTGGTGATGCCCATTATCATGCTCTTCCTGCTGGGCTATGCCGCTACCAACGATGTGCGCAATGTGCCCATGGCGGTTTTTGATCAGAGCCGCGGCCCCGAAGCGCGGGCCTTACTGAATGCCTACCGCACCGCGGATTATTTTAAACTGGCTTATATTGTCAATTCGAATGCTGAGATGCAATCCCTGATCGAGAACGGCCGCGCCAAGGCCGGGCTGATCATTCCGCCGGATTACGCTCAACAATTGAACAAGGGTTCGGCACAGGTGTCCTTCATCCTGGACGGCTCCGACCCAACAGTGGCCTCCACGGCCCTCTCAGCCGCCCAATTGATTGGCCAGGATTTTTCCACAGGTATCATGGCCAGCAGGATCACGCGCGTTGGTCAGAGTTTCAATGTTCAGCCGCCGGTCGAGGTACGCACTACCGTCTGGTACAACCCGGATATGATCAGCGCTTACTTTATGATTCCCGGCCTGATCGGGCTGATCCTGACCTCCATCATCGGCATCGTGACCGCCACCTCGGTGGTGCGCGAGCGCGAGCGCGGCACGATTGAACAATTGATTGTGACCCCCATCCGCGCCTGGGAATTGATGATCGGCAAGATCATGCCTTATATCATTCTGGGGTTGTTCGACGCGGTGATGATACTCAGCGTGGGGCACTGGTGGTTCGGCGTGCCTGTCAACGGCTCGCTCGGTCTGATTTTTCTCCTTTCAGCAGTCTACCTGCTCTCCACCCTGGGCATCGGGTTGTTTGTCTCGACGATAGCCAACACCCAGCAAGAGGCCATGCTGACGGTCTTCATGTCCATCCTGCCCAGTATTTTTCTGTCCGGTTTCATCTATCCCCTGGCCGCCATGCCAATGGTTTTGCAGGGGATCAGCTACCTGATCCCGCTGCGCTATTTCCTGACGATCATCCGCGCGTTGATGGTGAAAGGCGTCGGGCTCGAAAGCATCCTGCCGGATGTGATCGCCATGACGATTTTTGGCGTGCTGATCATGGGCGCGGCTGCGCTGCGCTTTAGAAAGCGCCTGGATTAGCCATGATACACGCCAAAGACCTGCATAAATCGTTCGGCGCCGTGCGCGCGATCAACGGGTTGAGCCTGGATATTGCCGCAGGGGAGATCTACGGCCTGGTGGGCGCGGATGGGGCCGGCAAGACCACGACACTGCGCCTGCTGGTGGGTGCGCTGCGGCTTGAGTCAGGTGATGTTTCAATCTGTGGTTTCGATATCCGCCGGCAGCTTGAGCAGGCGCGCGCCAACATTGGCTACCTCTCACAGCGTTTTTCAATGTATGAAGATCTGACGGTCCTGGAAAACATCCGCTTTTTTGCCGAGACGCGCGGTCTCAAGCGGAACGAATGGCTGCCGCGCTGCATGGAAATCCTGGATTTTGTGGGCCTGGCGCCTTTCAAGGATCGCTTTGCCGGGCAGCTTTCGGGCGGCATGAAGCAAAAATTGGGGCTGGCCTCGGCCCTGGTGGCTCGTCCGCGCGTGCTGCTGCTGGATGAGCCCACTACCGGTGTGGACCCCGTCACCCGCCAGGATTTCTGGCAGTTGTTGATCCGGCTGGTGGTGGAAGAGGGCCAGGGCGGTTACGCGGTCATCATTTCAACTCCTTATATGGATGAGGCCGCGCGCTGTCACCGGGTTGGTTTTCTGAACCACGGCCAACTAATCTCGGAAGGCACGCCCGGCCAGCTGCGCGCCAGGTTGGATGAACGCATCGTTGAAATACGCGGCGGCCCGCTGCCGCTGCTCAAAAAGATTGCCGCCCGCGAGAGCGGGGTGGAGGATGTGCGTTCATTTGGCGACCGGCTGCATTTGCGCATTCAGGCCGGGCAAACAGAATCAGTGATTGATGCCTTAAAAACCTCGATCCCGGCTGGCGGTGCCAACTTTGTCGATGCGCGACCCATCCCGCCCACCCTCGAAGATGTTTTTATGGCACTTTCCGGGCAGGATGAATAACGCTCCACCCAATGCAGGCAAGGATTGCCGAGGAGATGAAAAATGATTGATTTTGAAATTGGTGTTTTGATTGACCGCAGGATCGAAGAAGTTTTTGATTATGTGTCGAACCCGATAAATCTACCCTACTGGCAAACCATGCTATTGGAAATCACACCGCTCACACCAGGGTCTGTGGTGGTGGGATCAAAATTTTCCACAAAGGGTGAAATGATGGGGCGCAAGATCGAAGGCCAGATGGAAATCACCCATTTGCAGCCGCCTGCCAGTTTTGGCTACCAGGCCAAGGTCGGGCCAATGCAAATAAATGGTTTAATCAGTTTGAAATCCGCCGGGACCGGCGCCAAAGTCACCCTCAAGCTGCATGGCGAACCGGGCGGCCTGTTCAAACTGGCCGAAGGCTTGCTTTTAAACCAGGTAAAAACCCAAATGCAGGCTAACCTGGACAGGCTGAAAACCATCCTCGAAGCCGGAGCTTAATATGACATTGCCCGTTGTTCTGGTGGAAAATCTGACCCGCCGTTTTGGTGATTTTGTGGCCGTGGATCAGGTCTCCTTTGAGATCCAGCCCGGCGAGATCGTCGGTTACCTTGGCCCAAACGGTTCAGGCAAAACCACCACCATCCGCATGCTGCTGGGTCTGCTCGAGCCGGACGAGGGCAGCGCCACGGTGCTGGGATTTGATGCCTACCGACAGACCGAGCAGGTGCGTGCGCGTGTCGGTTATATGTCGCAAAAGTTTGCCATTTACGATGATCTGACCGTTTGGGAAAACATGCAGTTTTACGGCGGGGTGTACGGCATTACTTCCAAAGCGAGCATCAACGAAACCCTGGCGCATGTCGGCCTGGAAGGCCACTCCTCCACGCTGACGCGCGGGCTGTCGGCTGGTTGGCGGCAGCGCCTGGCACTGGCGATTGCCCTGGTGCACAGCCCGCGCTTGCTGTTTCTGGATGAGCCGACCAGCGGGGTTGACCCAAACGCCCGGCGCGCGTTCTGGGATTTGATCTATGATCTGGCCGCTGACGGCGTCACCATCCTGGTGACCACCCACTATATGGATGAGGCCGAATACTGCGGGCGGGTCGGCATCATGCGCGCCGGGAAACTGCTGGCCATGGACACGCCCCTGACGCTCAAGGCGAACCTGGTGCCTGGCGATGTTTGGGAAGTCTATACCCCGGCCCTCTTGAAGGGTCTCAATAGTCTGGCTTTCGCCCCCGGCGTGTTACGCTCTGGCCTGACCGGGGACCACCTGCGTGCGATCGTCGAGCCTGCCCTGGGCGCCCCCGAACTCAAGAACCTGTTTGAGCAGGCCGGCGTGGATGTGACCAATATACAGCGCGGCGAGCCAACCCTGGAAGATGTCTTCCTGAATCTGGCGAAGGGCTAGCTTTTTGGCGTGAGAAAATA
>CAZLJB010000443.1:0-3614 GCA_964559195.1 uncultured Anaerolinea sp.
CCTTAGGATTATTAGTTTATTTGGTAAATAGCCTGAATAATGGATAACTCTCCAACCTGATTAGTTTTCGGCCAAATGTGCCAGCCTGCAAGTGGTTTTCACTTTTTGTTGTGGTTTTTCTCCAATGCCTGGGGCAAAAACCACAACAAAAATAAACATTTTCTTCCCGGTCATCGACATAAATTTGCTTCAGCTGTTCTCATTTTGAACTTAAATATACGAAAGAGAAGAAATCCTTGCGATTAAACCAGATTGAGTGAAACCATGGCAGAAACTGAATTTGGTTTCTTAGTACAAATTGCTGAATTTGCTTATCCATTATTGGCGTTGAATAGGGGTTTATAAATATTGTTTGAATTAATTAAATTTGATTTTCCAATTTTTGAGATAGGTACGAAGTTTTCGCATGCATCAATTACCATAGGCAGTAACCGTATATCACCTGCCGTACAAATACCGGTTACGGGGTAAGATAACGCAAAATTTATTGCTATTTGAATCTCTTGTAATTGATCAAAAGGCTCGTACCATGTATTGGAAGTCGGTTCCCTGCCACCCCACGGACCCTTGGTGATAGATTTGATCACCATTAATCCCACATCTTGCTGTTGGCACATGGCAATAAGCTCATCCGTCTTTCCTCGGTATTCTGGGTTTGCCATTTGAATAAAATTGAGTGGAAAGAGAACGGAATCAAAATTGAAGCGCTTTAAAGCCTCCAGATAGATGGCTGGCGCGTTGAACCCATGACCTGTGATGCCAAGGAACCGGGCTAATCCAGCTTTTTGCGCTTTGATAAGCGCTTCAAGAGCACCACCTTTCATGGTGGCCTGGTCTAATTCTTCCATATTGGTTATTGCGTGCAATTGGTAAAGATCCAACATATTTGTTTGAAGTTGCTTTAGCGATGTTTGTAATTCATTCCATGCCCCATTTATGGTGCGTTCCTGAGTTTTACAGCCCAGAAAGAACTGCTCCCGTGAGTGTTTCATCCATGGACCAATTCGCAATTCCGCCTGTCCATACGAAGGCGCGACATCGATGTGGTTTATCCCAGCGGCAATGATCTGTTCCATACACAGATCTGCTTCGGTTTGCGAAACATTTCCAAAGGCTGCCGCGCCGAAAATTGCGATTGTACTCTGGTGTCCAGTCCGGCCAAACCTGCGAGTTTCCATTATGCCCCTGCAGCCTTAAATGCTTCGCTAACGATATTTTGGGCTTCGTCAATAACAAGTTTTAGATGAGACTCATCAATGAAGCTTTCTGCATAGATTTTATAAATTTCCTCTGTTCCGGATGGCCTTGCAGCAAACCAGCTGTTTTCTGTCACGATTTTCAGTCCACCAATGGGCGCGTGATTTGATGGAGCTTGAGTAAGTCGGGCGATTATTTTTTCACCGGCAAGTTTCTCTGCCTTTACGTCATTTGGAGATAGGTTTTTTAGGACATTTTTCTGGGCTGAATTGGCTACAGCGTCGATCCGTTTGTAGAATGGGTCTCCAAAATTCTTGATTAAATCTTGATAATGTTGCCAAGGATCGCGAGCGGTTGTTGCTGTGATCTCTGCTGCCAAAAGATTGAGTAATATTCCATCCTTATCTGTCGTCCAGACCGTACCATTTTTTCGCAGAAACGAAGCTCCTGCGCTTTCCTCACCACCGAAACCGAACGATCCGTTTACCAACCCATCCACAAACCATTTGAATCCGACAGGAACCTCTGCAAGTTCTCGATCCAAAGATTTGGCAACGCGATCAATCATTGAACTCGAAACCAAAGTTTTCCCAATTTTTGCTTTTTTTGACCAATTTAACCGATTTTGGAAAAGATATGAAATTGCAACTGAGAGATAATGATTTGGATTCATTAATCCATTTGAGGGGGTTACGATTCCGTGGCGGTCCGTGTCAGGGTCATTTCCAAAGGCGATATCAAAGTCATCCTTTAATTGAATCAGGCCAGCCATGGCATAGGGGGATGAGCAATCCATTCGGATTTTGCCATCATGATCTACGCTCATAAATCTAAACGCCGGGTCAACATCGTGGTTTACAACGGTGATGTTGAGTTTGTATATATCGGCGATGATATCCCAGTAGCCAACCGCGGCACCACCTAAAGGATCGACTCCGATGCGCAGATTGGAGCTAGCAATGTGTTCCATTTCGATAACGTTTGATAAATCTTTAATATACGGCATCGCAAAATCATAAAGGTGGGTAGTATCGGCTTGCAAGGCCTTTTTTAACGGTATTCTTTTGACATCCTTAAGCCCATTTCGTAGAATTTCATTTGCCCGGGCCTGGATAATATTCGTAATTTCTGGGCCAGCAGGCCCACCGGTGGGTGGATTGTATTTAAAGCCACCATCTGAAGGTGGGTTGTGGGATGGTGTGATAACGACGCCATCAGCCAGATTACCCGTTCTGTTCTGGTTCCAATTCAGAATGGCATGTGATACAACCGGAGTTGGTGTATATAATTGTCCGGAAGATATAAAAATTTCTAGACCATTGGCTGCAAAAACTTCGATTGCTGTTGCCTCCGCGGGTTCAGATAAAGCATGGGTGTCTTTGCCGATGAAGAGAGGTCCTGTAAACCCTTGTTTGTAACGGTATTCGCATAAGGCTTGGGAAACAGCCAGGATGTGATCTTCGTTAAAACTCAAATCGGTTGATGTTCCGCGATGTCCAGATGTACCAAAAGAAATTAATTGAGATGGATTTGTAACTTCGGGATGTTCCGTGTAGTATTTTGAAACGAGGAGCGGTATGTTTATGAATAACTCGCGCGGCGCAGGATGGCCTGCCAAGGGATTGAGTGTCATTTTATCTCCATTCAGTTATTATTAATATTTTGCCAACCAGGGTTATGACTTTATTTTAGTACTAATTTGAGAAGGCGTAAGTGATCATCAAATGAATTGGAAAAGTCAAATCAATTTTCATGTCATTTGCACTATAATTTATTTATGTTTGTAAAATATTTCTGTCTCCATTCATCCATTACAAGAAGGTAAAAATGAGTAGCCCATTGATTACCATAGAAAGGTTTTTATTAAGTCAGCAACCTGAGTATGCAAAGGGTGATTTGACCACACTGTTTTATGACATTGCATTGGCAGCAAAAATAATTGCTACTCAAACGCGCCGGGCTGCATTGTTGGATACACTGGGTTATGAAGGAACGACAAATGTTCAAGGGGAGCGTCAGAGAAAATTGGATGTTTACGCCGATGATGTAATATATAAATTAAATGATCATACCGGGCGTTTATGCGCCATGGTATCAGAGGAGCGGGAAGATTGGATCTCCATTCCTGATAACTATTCAAAGGGGAATTACATACTGGTATATGATCCCTTGGATGGTTCAAGTAATATTGACACCAATGTAACCATCGGTACAATTTTTGGTATTTTCCGTACGCTGGATTACTCAAATCGTGGCAGATTAGAAGATTGTTTGCGCAGTGGTCGTGAATTAATTGCCGCGGGTTACATAATATATGGTACCAGTACTATGTTTGTTTATAGTGCTGGACAAGGAGTTCACGGATTTACCCTGGATCCTGAGATTGGTGAGTTTTTATTGACCCATGAGAATATGCG
>CAZLJB010000444.1:0-3614 GCA_964559195.1 uncultured Anaerolinea sp.
CGTGTGCTCTTCCGATCTGTAATCGCCCTCCGGGTCTATCACGCAGACCTGGTACCCAAGCCTGAGCAATTCTTCGACCAACAGCCCAGAAAGCCAGGATTTGCCACTCTTGCTGTCTCCAAAAATGCCGATCCGGCTGTCCACCAGATTCATGGGATCGAGATAAATCGGCGCACCGTCCCTGGTGTAGCCCATCACCAGCCGGCGTTCCGGGCGTTGGGTATGTTCCGGGCCGCGCCGGCTTAACAACTGCTTGAGCAGCTGGTTGATGCCGGTGCCCGGATCCTGCGGGTCTGGGGGCAGCACCACATCCACCAGGGCTTTGATCGATGGCAGGGCATTTGGAACTGCCACAGACAGCTCGGCCAGTCCCAGCAGGCTCTGATCATTTTCTGCATCTCCACTGGCAACCAGGTTATGTGGCGAATAGCCCAGTTCATGCATGGCATAAGCCAGACCGGTGCCCTTGGTGGCGCCGGGGGGCAGCAGCATGACTGCGCCGTTGTTGTATTCAATCGTGGCACCCACATTCAGCTCCTGCAGCACCCTTAGAATGCTTTCATCGTGTGGGGTGCGTGTGGCGACAATGCTCATGCCTCGTTCCATCGGAATGTTGATTTTTTCCAATTCCTGGATCACCAGGCCTGGCAGTCGCCCAAAAGGCTGTTTGATCAGGTTTTTCTTCGGAAAAAAGACCACCGCCCCATCTTCGGCCACCAGCACTTCAAAGACCTCTTCATAAGGCCCACTGTCGATGAAGTTTTCCAGCACCCGGCCAGTTACCAGGATCAGTGTCAGCCCGGCCAGTTTTAACTGGCGCAGCAAATCCCAGGTTCGGGCAGGCACAATCCCTTGCTGGGCCAGGGTGCCGTCCAGGTCAGAAGCCAGAACCTTTAGATGGGTATGCCGGCGTCGTTCCACTTGTGGGGGCAGCTCCAGCACGTTTAATTTGGCTCCCAAGTTCACTTCGGGCAGCGCATCCGGCAAAGAGGCGCTCAATAGCAGGTTTTGGATGACCTTTAGGATGTCACGCAAATGATATGGCTTGGGAATATAGGTGGAAGTTAGTTTTTGGACCCGCGCCTCCAGATCAGGGCTGCCATAGGCGCTGATCAGGATGGTCAGAATCTCGGGGTTGATGCGATAGGCTTGTTCCAGCAGTTTCAGGCCATCCATGCCGGGCAGGCGGAAGTCTGTCACCAGCAAGTCATAGTGCCTGGCACGCAGTTGTTCAAGCGCATCTTCGCCGGTGGAGCAGATCGCAACCTGCTGCAGGCTGTTGGGGCTGAGGTCCAGGGCCCTTTTGAGAGGCTGTGCCACGCCCAATTCGTCTTCCACGATCAGAATTTTGGGGTTGATCATGGTTTTGACCCCGGTTTGTCAGCCAGCCTGGCCGGAATGGGTTGGGTAGGGCTGGGATGGGAGGCCTGCCAGTCAGAAATGATCAGTCTTTCAGGAAACGAGATGGTAAATTTCACCCGTTCCGGATCCTGCAGGTTGGTGGCGTTCAGGCTGCCCCCCATTTTTTGGATGATATTGTAGCTGATCGGTAAGCCCAACCCGGTGCCGTTGTCTTTGGTCGTGTAAAAAGGCTCGAAAATATTTTGCAACCCGGTCTGGCTGATCTTGCCGTCATTGATGACGTTCAGGCAGATGCAGCCTGCGGTAATTTCTGCGGCGAGGGTCAACTGCCCACCCTGCGGCATGGCCTCGATTGCGTTTATCGATAGATGCAGGAGTACCTGGGTCAGCAGGTCTGGCGCGACCGTGATGGCTGGAAAACCCGCCGGTATAATCTCTGCAATATGGACGCCAGCCGCGCGGGATGATTTATCCACCAGCAGGCGGGTTCGCTCGAAAACCTCCGAAATATTAATGGACTGTGGATCGGTTTCGTTCGGGTTGGCCTGTTTAAGCAGGCGATTGGTCAGGTCGACCAACCGTTCCAGCTCCTGGTAACACAGCCGTAGATGTGCCTGGCTTTCGGAGGGATCCAGGGCAAAGTCCAGTACCAGCTCCAGGTTGCTTTGAACTGACTGCAGCGGGTTTTTGATCTCATGCGCCAACTCAGCCGAAATCTTCCCCAAGGCTGCCAGGCGTTCGCTGCGCATCAAGTATTGTTCCAGGGTTTTTCTGGTGGTGATATCGCGTACCATGCAAATGATCCCGACCGCTTCATCCTTTTGGTTCATGACCAGGGATGCGCTGACTTCGGCCGGGAGACTATTTCCATTTTTTTTGCTGAGGGTCAATTCCTGCCCGCGTACACTCCAGCCTTTCGGAAAACGATCAGCTTGTTCTCCAGCCTGGATCCAAACGTAATTATCCAGGCTCAGGATATCGAGTGCGTTCATATTCAAAAGTTGTTCTGGCCGGTCGGCTCCGTAAAGTTCGGCGGCGCGCTGGTTGCAAAAAAGTATCCGTAGATCCAGGCTGATGTAGAAAATGGCATCCGGCGAGGTATCGACCAGGGTGCGGTAGCGTTTTTCGCTTTCACGCAGCGCCGCTTCCACTTGCTTGCGTTCTTTTATTTCCTTTTCTTTGTTTTGCCAGGCTGCTTCGGCAGCTTCGGCGCGGGTTTCGGCTTCCTTATGGCGGATGCGCGCCTGCTCGGACAGGTTGCGCTCTGTCAGGTCATGGACAAAGACAATATGACGCTGTATCCCGCCTACGCTGATCTGGCGGGTAGTGATTTCACATGGGACTAAACTCCCATCCTTGCGCTTGTTGAAGGTTTCAAAGCTCAGGGATTGGTTGGAAGATGGCTCGAGGCGGACAGGCGGGTTCCGAATGATTTCTGGTGGAACCAGGTCGGCGACGTTTAATTTGAGCAGTTCTTGCTTGTCATAACCCAGCAGACTGCAAGCTGCAGTGTTGCAGTCGATGATGCGTCCTTCCAGGCTTTCAAGGAAGATGGCATCGATGGATGCCTCAAAGAGCGCCCGGTATTTTGCTTCGCTTTCGCGCAGGGCAGCATCGTTTTTTTTGCGTTTGGTGATATCGGTGATCAGACCGTCGTACGCGATCAACTGTCCTTGTTCGTCATAGCGCGGCACCGGTGCGTTTCGGATCCAGCGCAGGCTGCCGTCTTTGTGCAAGATGCGATGCTCAACCGGGATGGTCTCGCTGCCAGCCAGGGCGCGATTGGCCTGTTCCAGCACCAGTTTGCGATCATCCTTGTGGATCATGTGAAACCACAGGTAGGGGTCAGATGCGTATTCCTGGGCGCTGTAGCCGGTTACGGCCTGGCAGCCTGGGCCGTGGGTGGTGTAGACGGAACTGCCGTTCTTGATGTGGACCGTATAGACATAGTCGGTGCTGGAGGTCCACAGGCGCTGGATTTTTTCGAGGCCTTGTTTTTCCTTATCCAGTTTCGCTTCCGGTGTGGCGGCGCTGACCAAATTTTTCAGGTTTGAGAAAAGTGCTTGAATATCTTCCAGGGCTTCCCGATGCTCTTCTTTGTCCTGGAGTGGGGCTTCAGCCAGGGCAGCCAGGTGCTGCCGGACCGTCCAAATATGTTCGAGTACCTGATCGTCTCTCATGCCAGGTGCCTCCATGTCAGTAAATAATCTACGAATAAAGTTTCAACTTACTCCTTTATCTTATCTCAAATC
>CAZLJB010000445.1:0-3596 GCA_964559195.1 uncultured Anaerolinea sp.
CGACTTCCTTGATGATATGCGAACTGCCGGAACGCACCTGAAGTCAGCCCGACCAACCGCCGTAAATTTAGCCTGGGCCGTTGACCTAATATTAGGGAAATTATTTTCTTCCCAGGCCTCCTTCGAAACCCTGAGAGATTTCATGCTTGTTCAGGCGCAAAATCTTGCGGATGAAGATGTTGCCATCAATAAGCGCATGGCGACGCTTGGAGCGGAACTGATCGCCGATGGGGATACCATTATTCACCACTGCAACACTGGCGCGCTTGCCACGGTGGACTGGGGCACCGCGCTTGGGGTTATCCGAATGTCATGGGATCAGGGTAAGAAAATCCACGTCCTGGTGGATGAAACTCGCCCTCGTCTTCAGGGTGCCCGCTTAACTGCCTGGGAACTCGAACAATACGGCATACCCTATGAAATAATTTCTGACAATATGTCAGGTTATTTTATGCGTTCCGGAAAAGTTCAAAAGGTCTTTTTCGGTGCGGATAGGGTGACTGCCAACGGCGATGTTGCCAACAAAATTGGTACCTATATGTTGGCATTAGCGGCGAAGGACAACGGAGTTCCCGCCTACTCAGTTGTACCAACCTCCACCATTGACCTATCTCTCGCGGATGGCTCACTCATCCCGATTGAAGAACGTCCTTCCGACGAAGTATTAAATATCCAATTAGCGGGTGAGCGTGTCACACCAAAAAATGCAAAGGCTAGAAACCCGGCCTTCGATGTCACCCCTGCCAGGCTGATCAGCGCCATTGTGACCGAAAATGGAATTGCTTATCCTCCGTTTTCCCTCAGTTTACACAACCTGTTTATCGGGTTGTGATTTTTAGATAAGAGAGCTATCAAAATGGATATTCTAATCAGCGGATCAGTGGCCTTTGATTATTTAATGACTTTTCCGGGTCTGTTTCACGAACAAATCTTGCCAGAACGCTTGAAATCGATCAGCCTGTCATTTCTGGTTGATAGCATGATCCGCCAACGGGGTGGCATTGCTCCGAATATTGCCTATACCATGGCCTTACTCGGTGGACATCCCCGCTTGTTCGCTACGGTTGGCGAAGACTTCGCGGAATATCGAGCCTGGCTCGAGAAATTCGGCATCGACACAAAATGGGCCGTCATTGTCCCAGGTAAATTTACAGCCTCATTTTTTGCGACAACCGATCAGATCAACGCACAAATCGCCTCTTTTTACCCCGGCGCGATGGGGGACGCAGCCGATCTTTCGCTCAAAGAAATTGATAGGCGCCCTGACCTGGTCATTATTTCCCCGACTGATCCATCCGCTATGAAAAAACATGCTGCAGAATGTCGGGAATTGGGTATTCCATATCTATATGACCCTTCCCAACAAGTCTTGCGCCTGGATGGTGAAGAATTGGCGCTTGACATGCAGGGTGCCCACTTTCTTTTTGTCAACGATTACGAATTTGGTTTGATCTCCAAAAAAACCGGACTGGATTTATCTCAAATGTTGAAGACGGTTGACATCATTGTCATCACCAAGGGCGCCGATGGTGCAGTGATTTACGCGGATGGCAGGGAAATAAATATCCCGGTGATTCCCGAAGAACGGATCATTGATCCAACTGGCGTCGGGGATGCCTTTCGAGGTGGCTTTCTGGCAGGTTATTCCCATGGCTGGGATTGGGAACTCTGTGGGCATATCGGTTCCCTGGCAGCTGTCTACTGTCTTGAGCAAAGCGGTACACAAAACCATTACTACACCCCTCGCGAGTTTGTGGAGCGCTTCCGCAAACATTATGACGATGGTGGTAGACTTGATGCATTATTATCTTAATTAACAATCACTATTCACAACAATAATTTAGGAGAAACTATGAGCAATTCGGATATCAAAGATAAATCCCTGGCTGAAGGCGGTAGACGCCGTATTGACTGGGCCGAACGTGAAATGCCTGTTCTTCGTATGATTAAGGAACGCTTTATTAAAGAAAGGCCCCTGGCTGGCGTCCGCGTTTCGGCATGCTTGCATGTCACAACCGAAACTGCCAACTTGATGACAACCTTACAGGCTGGTGGCGCGGATGTCGTCATCACTGCCTCCAACCCGCTCTCCACCCAGGATGATGTGGCCGCGGCTCTGGTAAATATTTACGAAATCCCAACCTTTGCAATCAAAGGCGAAGACAACGTTACTTATTACAAACACATCACTGCGGCGCTTGATCATAAGCCTCAATTAACCATGGATGATGGCGCTGACCTGGTTTCCACCATTCACAAAAATCGTCGCGAATTATTAACGGATATTATTGGCGGCACCGAAGAAACCACCACGGGTGTGATTCGTTTGCGCGCCATGTCGGCAGACAACATGCTGGAATTTCCGGTGATTGCAGTCAACGATGCCATGACCAAGCACTTTTTTGACAATCGCTATGGAACCGGCCAGTCGACCCTGGATGGTATCATTCGCGCCACCAATGTGCTCCTGGCTGGAAAAGTGTTTGTAGTTGCCGGGTACGGTTGGTGCGGAAGAGGCCTTGCCTCCCGCGCCCGTGGCATGGGTTCCCGTGTCGTCGTTACAGAAATTGATCCATTAAAAGCCCTTGAAGCAGTCATGGATGGCTTTGAAGTCATGCCCATGCTGCAGGCTGCCAAAGTCGGTGATATATTCTGCACAGTCACCGGGGATTTAAATGTCATCGACGGCCATCATTTCGAATGCATGAAGGACGGTGCTCTGGTCGCCAATTCAGGCCATTTTAATGTTGAAATTAACATTCCCGCCCTGGCTTCCATGTCTAAAGGCGGACCGAATCTTGTCAGACCCTACGTCGATCAATACACCACCAACGACGGCCGAAAAATAAATATCCTTGGTGAAGGCCGGCTAATCAACCTGGCATCCGCCGAAGGCCATCCGGCCTCCGTCATGGACATGTCTTTTGCCAATCAGGCGCTCGCGGCTGAATACATGATCAAAAACGCCAGCAAACTGGAAAAGAAAGTCTATTCCGTTCCAGCCGATATCGACGCTGAAATTGCCCGCATCAAGCTCTCTGCCATGGGCATTCAAATCGACACCCTCACCGAAGAGCAGGTTAAATACCTCAACTCCTGGCAGGAAGGCACATAACCCAACCTGTTTGATGCAGAACAAAAACTTCGTAGGCCACGCCTACGAAGTTTTTGTTTAAATACTTTTATCCAGCCACCTTAACTTTACTTTTTATGAATTTGAGCCAATTACGCAAAACTGGTATCAACTCACAACTCCTCGATTTCGCACAAAACCATCCTGGTTTTTGCCGCTTGGACCGACATAAATCGGTTTTCCCTGCTTATGGAGTTTTCTCCGGCAAGCTCAGTTATCAGCAAAGCCTTGCTCGACAAAAGGGAAATGTGTGGGGTATTGGCTGGAATTGGCCAATTTCGCTCCGCATGCTCTTTGCGGAGGCGGCAGCCACTCATTCCACCCTGGTTAAGAACTTCCCCCTCTCCCGCCGGGAGAGGGCCGGGGTGAGGGCAGGTCTCAATTGAAAAGCAAGAAATTTGTGCTAATTTTCCCGATCAGATCGGAAGAGCACACGTCTGAACTCCAGTCACCTGAAGCTATC
>CAZLJB010000446.1:0-3593 GCA_964559195.1 uncultured Anaerolinea sp.
TCTATCGGCTGGCGCAGATGATTTTCTTACCAAGCCATTTGATAGCATTGAATTGGGGATTCGCCTGAATAGTTTGCTTCGGGTGGGCCGTTACCGGCAACTGGTCGATGAGCGCGAAAAATTGAAAGAGACTCTGGCGGAGCTCTCTGCCAAAAATCATCAGTTGCAAATCCTCTCGCAGCAGATCCTGGACGCTCAGGAAAATGAACGCCGGTTTGTGGCGGTGGAATTGCATGATGAGATTGGTCAGATCATTATCGGGCTGAAACTTATCCTTGAGCGCAAGCCGGATGATACGTCAAGTATGCTTGCTGAAGCCAGGGGTGTTACCAACGAATTAATGCAGCGCGTGCGAGAAATATCGCTAAACTTACGTCCAACTGCCCTGGATGATTTTGGCCTGTCTGCCGCTTTGAGTGATTTGTTCAAACGTTTTTCCAGTCGATCCAATGTCAAAATTCATCACAATGTCAATCCGCTGGATGAGCGCCGATTTAATAAGAATATTGAGACCACGGTCTTTCGTGTTGCGCAGGAAGCCATCACAAATATCGCCCGGCATTCCGGAGTGAATGAGGCTAACGTAATCTTGGTTATGAAGCCAGATCTTTTGAGAGTTTCCATTTCAGATGCCGGCTTAGGGTTTGACATTCATTTGAAAGATTTGAACGAGTCTACAGGTTTGTCTGGCATGAAAGAACGTGTTCACCTGGCAGGCGGGCGTTTTGTTCTGCAATCTGAGCCAGGTAAAGGTACTCTTGTGCTGGCTGAATTTGATTTGGATCAAAGGGAGTAGCTCATGTCTCTGATTAAAATTGTGCTCGCAGATGACCATAAATTAGTCAGGCAAGGCCTGCGTTCCTTGCTAGAAGCTCACCCCGGCTTTGAAGTGGTAGGTGAAGCCAGTGATGGAAATACTGCCCTTCAATTAATGGAAGAGCTTTCGCCGGACATTACTTTTATGGATGTGATGATGCCGAATTTGAACGGCATAGAAGCCGCGAAGATCGCCCAACAAAGAGGCTTGAAAACAAAGCTGATCTTTTTATCGATGCATACAAATTCCACTTATGTTGTTCGCGCATTGCAAAGTGGTGCGATGGGTTATTTATTAAAGGATTCTGATTTTTCTGAGATACTACAAGCCATTCAGAATGTAATGGAAGGCAAGCGTTACTTGAGTGCCAGTATCACCAGCGAAGTACTTGAAATCCTGCTCAATGCTGATATGGATAGAAGCGATTCGTTGGATATCTTATCAAATCGTGAACGGGAGGTTTTACAAAATATTGCGGAAGGCAATTCGAACGCAGCGATTGCTGAAAAATTAGGATTAAGTGTGCGCACAATCGAATCACATCGCGCCCACATCATGGCAAAAATGCGCTTTCATTCTCAGGCCGATCTCGTGCGTTTTGCAATTCAACTGGGTCTGATCACCCCCTAAACTGGTGTCGCTGCTGAAGCAGCAATTTTCAAATGGATTTTATTGATGGGGCTTTCGAGTGTATTTCAGTTTAAAAACAGAACTTTTGCTCTGTGAGAAATTCCCGGATAGGGATAAAACAAATGTGCTACAATAGTATAAAAATCAGCAATAATTCTCTAAACCTATCCGGATGGTTATAAAAAAACACTTCCAACCGTTAAAAACATTGTTAAGTATTTTGATCCGTTAACCGATATCCTGCGCAGGCGGCACATATCCCGACTCTTTCTTGACCCAAATCTTCAAATTCAAAACCTTTTACCTATGGCACAAAACGTTATTCGTGTAGTTGGCGCTCGCCAACATAATCTGAAAAATATCACAGTCGAAATTCCGCGTGATAAATTTGTTGTAATCACCGGGCTATCCGGTTCTGGTAAATCATCCCTGGCTTTCGATACAATTTTTGCCGAGGGCCAACGCCGGTATGTTGAGTCGCTCTCTGCATATGCGCGCCAGTTTATCGGCCAAATGGATAAACCGGACGTCGATTACATCGAAGGTCTTTCCCCGGCAGTTTCCATTGATCAGAAATCCACCTCCCATAACCCACGTTCAACGGTGGGCACGGTGACAGAAATATATGACTATTTGCGTTTGCTGTATGCGCGCATTGGCATTCCCCACTGCCCGGTTTGCGGGCGGGAGGTGGTCAAACAATCTGCCCAGGAAATTGTGGATGCGATTGAAAACCTGCCAGAAGGAACCCGCATCATGTTGCTTGCGCCGGTTGTGCGAGGCCGTAAGGGTACTTACCAGGCTGTTTTTGAAGAAGTTCGCAAGTCTGGCTTCACCAGGGTGCGGGTGGATGGAACCGCCTTCAACCTTGACGATGAGATCACCCTGGATCGATACAAAATCCATAATATTGATGCGGTCGTGGACCGCCTGGTGATCAGCCGGCCTGTCACAGAGGATGATGAGAAAAGCGCCCGCACCCGCCTGACCGATTCGGTCGAGACAGCCCTGAAATTTGGCGAGGGCTATGTCACTGTTCAGGTGCTGGATGGGCAGAAATCGAAGACGGAAAGTCAGGCTGCTGAAGGGGCTCAGCCAGCTGGTCACGATCTATTCTTTTCTGAAAACCTGTCCTGCCCTGAGCACGGTGTTTCGTTGCCTGAAATTGAGCCGCGTACCTTTTCTTTCAACACCCCGCACGGCGCCTGTCCTGATTGCCAGGGCCTGGGCGCGAAATTGGAGATTGATCCGGACATGGTCATCGATTCTGAAAAATCGCTGGCCGATGGAGCCTTAATCGCCATGGAATGGAATAACGTCCGCGAGGATGGTAATCCTGGTTATTATTGGCAAATGCTGGAGGCGATGTCGCACCATTTTCACATCGATATGAACAAACCTTTTAAAGAATTATCCCTCGAGCACCAGAACCTGGTTCTGAGAGGTACCAACGGGGAGAAGGTGCGGGTCCATTATCATAATCGTGAAGGTCGCTCTGCCACCTTTGATGCTGCTTTTGAAGGCATGATTGGAAATTTGGAGCGTCGCTATCGTGAGACGAATTCAGATTTTATTCGCAATAAAATATCTGAGTTTATGACCAATCGACCCTGTCCCACCTGCGGCGGAAAGCGGCTGCGTCCTGAGGCCCTGGCTGTTACGATCGCCGATGCCAACATCTTGAAGATTACAGAATGGCCAGTTCTGCATTCGCTTGAGTGGGCAGAAAAGCTGGCGGGTGTCAATTCTCCGCTGACACCCCGTCAGATGGCAATTTCTGAACGTATCTTGAAAGAAATCATTTCGCGCCTGGGTTTTCTGGTCAACGTTGGTCTGGATTACCTGACCCTGCATCGGTCTGCTGCCACACTTTCGGGTGGCGAGGCGCAGCGCATCCGGTTGGCAACCCAGGTTGGTTCACGCCTGGTGGGAGTTTTGTATGTCCTGGATGAGCCTTCCATTGGACTGCACCCTCGCGATAACGACCGCCTGCTGACCACTCTCAAAGGTTTGCGGGACCTTGGAAATACTGTTCTGGTGGTCGAGCATGATGACGAAACCATCCGAACAGCGGATTGGATTATTGATCTGGGGCCGGCAGCCGGCGCACATGGCGGCGAAATTATGGCTGAAGGTACTCCTGAAC
>CAZLJB010000447.1:0-3589 GCA_964559195.1 uncultured Anaerolinea sp.
AGATAGCTTCAGGTGACTGGAGTTCAGACGTGTGCTCTTCCGATCTTGCTGTGTTTGAAGGTATCCGAGTTTATGAAACGGATTTGGGTTCAGCGGTCTTTCGTCTACAGGAACATGCTGAACGATTAATTGAGTCTGCTGAAATATTTGGCTTTCGGAATTTAACGATTACTCCGAAGGATGTAGTAACTGGTTGTAAGGCGGTTGTCAAAGCTAATAATTTCAAGAGTTGCTACGTAAGGCCTTTACTATATCTGACCGGTGGTGGTTGGAATTTAAATGTTGATAATGGCCAGGCGGCTCTGTCAATTGCAGCTTGGGAATGGGGTAATTATCTTGGCCCAGAAGCTTTGGTTAAGGGTATTAGGGCTAACATTTCATCATTTACCCGGCATCATGTAAATGTAAATATGACCAAGTCAAAAGTTTCTGGAAATTATGCCAATAGTTTTCTCGCGAAAACCGAATCTGTTCGTTTGGGTTTTGATGAAGCCATTTTGTTAGACCCACAGGGTTTTGTCGCAGAATGCACCGGTGAGAACATTTTCATTATTCGAAAAGGAAAGATAATCACTCCGTCAACAGCACCAGTTCTGGAAGGTATCACGAGATCCTCCATTTTTACAATCGCTACAGATATGGGTTATGAAGTAAAAGAGCAACCCATCAGTCGAGATCAGCTTTATTCTGCAGATGAAGTATTTGTTTGCGGAACGGCGGCTGAGGTTATTGGGCTAAGTGAAATTGACTTTAGAAAAATAGGTGAAGGAATAACCGGGCCGGTTACTCAGGCTATCCAAAAAATTTTTCATGATGCGATTAGGGCAAAAGATCCACGTTATTTGCATTGGTGTGACTTTGTAGAGTAATTTGCTAACAAAGAGAGAGCAATTGCTAACAAGAGAGCAATTGCTACTTGACGTTTCCGGTACCCTGGCATAAAATACCAACCATTATGAAAAATTTGACCCATGTTTTTTCGTCTGTGCTTTATTTTGGGCTTTACTTTTATTACGGTTTCCGAATTTCGGTTACCGATGGTGAAGCTTAAGTGTAAGGTCGAGAAACTTGAAACCTGCAAAGAGCGAGCCAAACGGCTTGCTCTTTCTTTTTTGGGAGGCATTATGATGGTTCGTGGTATTCGAGGCGCAACTACAGTGGAGTTGGATCAACCCGATATTGTTATTGCAGCGACTCAGGAAATTTTAACCGCAATGATGGCAGTGAATCCGGATTTGCGAGTTGAAGATGTAGTATCGGCATTTTTTACCGTGACAGATGATTTAATTTCTGTTCACCCTGCACAAGCTGCAAGAAAAATGGGTTGGAGTTTTGTCCCTATGATGTGCGCGCGCGAGATTCCAGTTCCTGGAAGTATGCCAATGTGTATACGGGTGTTAATTCACTGGAACACGGATATTGAACAAAAATCAATAAAACATGTCTACTTACACGATGCAGCTAAACTTCGTCCCGATCTAATAAGCGCATAAAGAGGATAATATCTTATGATGATAATCATGAATAGCAATGCTACACCACAGCAAGTGGAGCACGTCATCGAGCATATCAAGTCAGTTGGTTTGGCTGTTCACCTTTCACAGGGAATTGAAGCTACGATCATTGGCGCAATCGGGGAAACGCATAACATCCCGATTGAACAGTTTGAGGTACTTGATGGCGTGGATATCGTAAAAAGAATCACGCAGCCATTCAAGTTGGCTTCTCGTCAATTTCATCCAGAGAATTCAATGTTTTCTTTGGGCGGTTTTGATGTGGGAGGGGAATCTATTGCAATAATAGCAGGTCCATGTTCAGTCGAATCTCGTTCCCAGATTATTGAAACTGCATTTGCAGTGAAGGAAGCTGGAGCGAATGCTCTTCGAGGTGGTGTATTTAAACCACGCACATCACCTTACGCCTTCCAGGGTCTAGGGGAAGAAGGTCTCGAGTATCTTGCCGAAGCACGAAGCTTGACAGGTTTGCCAATTGTTGCAGAAATTATGTCCCAAACTCAACTTGACCTGATGGTAAAATATGTTGATGTTTTGCAAGTAGGGGCGCGAAACATGCAAAACTTTAATTTATTAAGGGCTATTGGGGAAACAAAGACAGCTGTTCTTCTCAAGCGTGGGTTAAGTGCCACTATTGAAGAATTACTGATGTCTGCGGAGTATATTTTATCAGGAGGAAATAAAAATGTTATGCTATGTGAACGTGGGATACGTACATACGAGACATCCACTCGAAACACAACTGACATAAATGCAATTCCTGTCCTGAAAAATTTGACACACTTGCCTGTTATTCTCGATCCATCCCATTCAACTGGTTTTTCCGATTATGTTGCTGCTGTTGCAAGGGCGGCAATTGCAGCCGGGGCTGACGGCTTAATTGTTGAGGTTCATCCAGATCCCGCCCACGCTCTCTCGGATGGCAAGCAATCCCTTAAGCCTGAAAAATTTGCTGCGATGGTTAAACAGGTAGGGCAAATAGCGCAAATAATGGGTCGCAGTGTCTTACCCATCCAAAACCGTTAATTCAACAATAGGAGCTCTATTATGATGATTATTATGAATCCTGGGGCTAGCAAAGCCCAGGTTGCGAATGTTATAACTTTCATTGAGGAGAATAATCTATTTGCACATGTAATTGAAGGCGTTGAACAGACAATCATCGGTGCAGTTGGAGAAAGCCATACTGTTCCAAAGGAAATTTTCGAGGTATTACCAGGAGTTTTGAGCGTAACCCGGATATCGCAACCCTACAAACTGGGATCGCGTCAATTTCACCCTGTAAATTCAGTTTTTTCGTTGGATGGTTTTTCGGTTGGAGGCGATGAAATTGCAATTATTGCCGGACCTTGTTCGGTGGAGAGTCGCAGTCAACTTCTTGAAATCGCGCATGCTGTTAGGGAGGCTGGGGCGAATGCCTTACGGGGTGGAGTTTTCAAACCTCGTACTTCACCTTATGTTTTTCAGGGGCTCGGTGAAGAAGGGCTTGAGTATTTAGCTGAGGCTCGTGAGGCAACCGGGATGCCGGTTGTGGCTGAAATCATGGCTGTTTCCCAAGTTGACATTATGGTCAAATATGTTGATGTTTTGCAAATAGGAGCACGCAACATGCAAAATTACAACCTGTTGCGTGCAGTTGGAGAAACTCGAACATCAGTATTGTTAAAACGTGGTCTTTCTGCCACAATCGAAGAGTTGTTAATGGCTTCAGAATATATTTTGAGCGGTGGAAATACCCGCGTTATGCTCTGCGAGAGAGGTATTCGAACCTTCGAGACTGCGACCCGAAATACCACGGATATTAATGCAATCCCGGTTTTAAAAGCGTTAACCCATCTCCCGATAATTTTGGATCCAAGTCATTCGACCGGCGATTCTGCTTATGTGGCTTCGATTGCCAGGGCTGCAATAGCCGCAGGTGCAGACGGATTAATTATTGAAGTGCACAATGATCCAACTCATGCTTTATCAGATGGTCGTCAGTCGCTTACCCCTGAGCATTTTGCAAAATTAGTCAAACAGGTCAAGGCTGTTGCTGAAGCTGTTGACCGTCGGTTAGCTCCGGTAGTGTAGAT
>CAZLJB010000448.1:0-3589 GCA_964559195.1 uncultured Anaerolinea sp.
TCATCCTACAATTTTACAATATTCAGAACCCCGATTCAATTCTTAAACACGCTCTAAGAGTATATTCGGAGAGTAAATATCCGAATATACTCTTGGATACCAAGGAGGTAATCGATAAGTCAAAAAATTCTGGTATTCCTTTCCAAAAATTTACTGGTGCGCGAATATTGAGTCCTCCCAAAATAACTTTATTGTAACGAATTGGAGACAGACAGAATGTTTAAAAGTAGATTAGGAAGAATAGCGTTAATTTTGGTTTCGGTGATCCTGATGACTGGGACAGTTTATGCGGCAGGTCAGCAGGAGGCATGGCCCTCGGCCGGCCACGATTTACAAAACACCCGTAACCAAAGCTCGGAAAACAAAATCAAACCAAAAAATGTGAACAATTTGGTAGTGAAATGGCAGTTTACCACTGGTGGAGATGTGTCTGCCACAGCAGCAGTCGATGATTCGGCTGTCTATTTCCCTGATTGGGCTGGCAATCTGTATGCCCTTGACAATAAAACAGGAACGCAGATCTGGTCACATAAAATCTCCGATTACACAGGCATCGCACGCGACAACAGCCGCGCTACACCCGCTATCTTTGGCAAATATCTCATCTTTGGCGATCAGGGTGGCAAGTTTGGCGGCGGGGCCTGGGTGATGGCAGTCAACAAGAAGGATGGCAGCCTGGCATGGAAAACGCAGGTTGAATCGGTGGGCTTTCCAATCGTAACGCAGTCGGCGGTAGTAGATGCCTCTGGCAGCACCCCGGTTGCTTACCTGGGTGTGGCCTCCTTTGAAGAGGCTCTCGAAGCCTTGATCCCTGGCTACGTCTGCTGCTCATTCCGAGGCAGCATGCTGGCACTGAATGCCAATACCGGCCAAATTATGTGGAAAACGTATACCATGCCCGGGGGCGGCACACCTGGTGACAGTTATACCGGTGGTTCCATTTGGGGCAGCACAGCGGTGATTGACCATAGTCGCAATTCAGTGTATGTCGATACCGGTAACAACTATTCGGTACCGGTAAGTGTCCAAAACTGTGTGGTGGCGGCCAACAACAATCCTGCCGCAACCCAAGCGTGTATTTCCCCGGGTAACCATTTTGACTCAGTTATGGCGCTCGATCTGACCACCGGCGCTATCAAATGGGCATCCGTTGCTATACCGTTTGATTCTTTCAATCTCTCTTGCCTTTTCGGAACCAATCCTGCCAATTGTCCACAGCCTGCGGGACCCGACTACGATTTCGGCCAGGGCGCATCACTCTTCACTGTCCACCAGCGTGGAAAAGGGGCCCCGGTTGATCTGCTGGGCGCCGGGCAAAAGAGCGGTCAATACTGGGCCTTCAATCCGGATACTGGCGCTGTAGTCTGGGAAACCCAGGTTGGACCTGGCGGCACATTGGGCGGTTTGGAATGGGGCTCGGCAACGGATGGCAACCGCATCTACGTAGCTATTACAAATAATGAACACAAGCCGTGGACCCTGCTGAATAACCAGACGATCACAACAGGCGGCTGGAGCGCGCTGGATGCAGCCACTGGCCAGATCCTCTGGCAGACACCTGATCCAACTGGCGGCATTGATCCAGGCGCTGTATCCGTTGCGAATGGCGTTGTTTATGCCTGCTCGTTGGATGCGCAAGGCAATATGTACGGATTCGATGCGGCCAACGGCTCCATCCTGTGGAACTTTGGCAGCGGTGGGTCATGCAACTCTGGCGCGGCGATTTCAGAAAGCGTGATTTACTGGGGCTCCGGCTATAGCAACTTTGGCCTCGGCACACCGAACAACAAGTTCTACGCATTTGGACTTCCAGGTAAATAGTTCTCTCTGGTAACCATCAAGTTTTCCCTGAAGAGCGATCCTTTGTGTTCGCTCTTCTTTTTTTTATGGCGCAGTTCCATGAAAGCGTGTGTATACAACCCACTTTGTCCAAAGGCGTCAGAAATTTCCGAAGGCGAGCAGGGGTGACCTCGATGGTTGATATCGCAAAGACTTGGCGTCAGGATGTCGGGTTCTTTCACCCCGGATGATCGTACTAGGACACTTGGGCATAAATAGCAAAGAAGTTAGGCATTGAGAGCCTCTACCCACGCTCTGCCCACCCACCCTTGATCTTCCCAAAAGTCAGCCTTTCCCTAACACCTCCCACATCTGGGGGGTGTTTTTTTGTGCTTGATCGTATTTTTCCACATTTTCCAAATTCCCATAAAACTCATGCCCAAAACAGCCCTGCCCGTCACGCTTACGTCACGCTCAAGTTGTATCATGAGCATATTCCAGCCGCAGGGCAGGATCAGATGGTAGGAGAAAATATGATGGAAATCAAACTGAAATTTGGCCTGAAACACGAACCTGTCCATGCCGGGCTGCCGTTACGGACGCAAGTGCAGGCCGGGCAGTGCACTGAAGCGCAGCTTTATTCATGTACAGCCAAGGCGGAAAATACCAGTGGATCCTAATCTGTGCTCGCGCCCAAACCCAATTCAATCTTCACCAACCGGAGGCTATCATGATGGAATTATTCGACTTCAAAGCCATTGCAGAAAACAAACAGGGCAAAAAAAACGCAGATCAGATCCAGGATATCAAGGATTTGGTCAACCCTGTCCTGTGGATATGGACAACGCTGGGAATTCTTCTCTTTGGCGGCCTGTTCTATGCCTTCGCCGCCTCCGCCGGGTCTAACCTGCTCAGCCTGCTGGGCTGGATCCTGGTCCCGGTGGGCATCTTTGCCGCGCTGCGCGGCTTCACCACCTGGAACCTGCGCCGCAAACTGCTGACAGGCTCCGTTCAGGTGGAAACCGGGACGATTGAATTCCACATGCCCACCGCGTTCGATACTGCCCGATATACCGCTAAAACCAACTCAGGCAAGTTGCTCGCCCAAAGTGGG
The DNA here is from genome assembly GCA_964559195.1 of uncultured Anaerolinea sp. Taxonomy (GTDB): domain Bacteria; phylum Chloroflexota; class Anaerolineae; order Anaerolineales; family Villigracilaceae; genus UBA5195. The sequence continues at coordinate 2,894 of CAZLJB010000448.1, forward strand.
ATGGTAGGGCTCAGCAACTACCAACTGCCGCCCGGCACCTATTGCTTTTACTATCTCACTCAGCGCAACTGGCTGTTGAGCATTGAGCCGCTCTCCAGCGAAGCTGAGTTGCGTGCCAACCTGGACCGGGTGCTGGAACTCGTCTTTTCTTACGACCCAACCCGTCTGCAAGAACTGCGCCAGCAGGCCAAAAGTGGCGCAGTACAAACCGTGCAAGGCTTGCCCAGGTTGAGATATAAAGATCTTTCCATTTATGATGATGAGTACAACGAAATCGAATATTTCTGCAAACTGGAAGGTCATAATTTTAAGATCTCACCCACAGTCTTCGCCGCCATCCTGTCAAAATTTCCGCACCGCGCCTATTTCCGCGCTGGGCAGGAAGAACTGCTGGCGCTGGAACTGGTGAATCCCTGAACAGAAGAACGTCTCGATGGTTGTTTCCAATTTCACGGAGGATTATTATGAAAATATTTTTGCGCTTTGCACCAATCCTGGCCGGGATTTTCACCTGCGGAATTGTGGCAGTGATTGGGGCCATGTTTTCCAGTAATGATTCGAGTGGCCTCGCTTTAAAAATAGTGAGCCTCGTTGCGATTGGCGTGTCATTTCTCGTGGTAGTGCTGGTAAAAAAATTGCTAAGAGCGTGTTTAAGAATTGAATCGGGGTTCTGAATATTGTAAAATTGTAGGATGA
>CAZLJB010000449.1:0-3583 GCA_964559195.1 uncultured Anaerolinea sp.
GGCAATGCTACCATCGGTTCTGGGACGAATATCGGCGCCGGAACGATCACTTGTAATTTTGATGGTGAGAAAAAACATCCCACTATCATTGGTCAGGATGTTTTTATCGGGTCAGACACCATGCTGGTGGCACCCGTCACGCTGGGTGATGGAGCCCGAACTGGTGCTGGCGCGATTGTTACCAAAAATGTGGCAGCCGATACGCTGGTGGTGGGCATGCCAGCCCGGGCCATTAAAAAGCTGGAACGGCGTTTAAAATAATAAAAGTCCTTGTTAACGGTTGAGTCACCATATTTGTTCAAAAAAGGTTCGGATTATGATCACAGTCACTCCTGAAGAAGTAACATTTTTAGTCAACCTGGCCATTGAAGCGCGCCGCCGGGCATACGTGCCGTATTCAAAATACCAGGTTGGAGCTGCGCTGCGTACCAAGAACGGGCGTGTTTTTACTGGAGCAAATGTGGAAAACGCAGCTTATCCGATGACGATGTGCGCGGAGCGTACTGCCATATTTTCCGCTGTTTCGCAGGGTGAGCTTGAGTTTGATGTCATTGCGGTCGTCACTGCCAATGGTGGTTCACCCTGTGGTGGCTGTCGCCAGGTCATGGCTGAGTTTGGCCTGGATACCATCGTTTTGATTGCGGATGCAGATGGAAATGTCAAAACCCAGACGACTGTCAATGAACTGTTGCCTGGTGCTTTTACGCCGGCTCATTTGGTGATTTAAGAAATTTATTTTCAGGATCAAAAATTGACCCATATCATTTATCTGGCGCTTGGTACCAATCTTGGGGATCGTATCGAAAATTTACGCGCGGCGATCGATGCTTTTTCGCCTCAAATCCGAGTTCTGGTTAAATCCAGGATATTCGAGACCGAGCCCTGGGGTTTTACCGATCAACCTGCTTTTCTAAACATGGTTGTAGAGGCAGAGACGGATCTTTCTCCGCGTCACTTGCTTGAGCAGCTGAAGGAGTTGGAAGCCTGCCTGGGACGCGTTCCCAATTTCCGAAACGGGCCGCGCGTGATTGATCTTGATATTCTCTTCTATGACGAAATCTGTCTGGACTCGCCGGGATTGGTTATCCCGCATCCCCGTCTGCACGAGCGCGCTTTTGTGCTAGTTCCCCTGGCGGATGTCGCATCTGATTTTGTTCATCCAGTTCTAGGTTTCAGAGTGGCTCAACTAGTCGCATCCCAGGATTTAAACGGAGTTGGCTTATACAGGGGTTGAAATCTTTGGTGATTTATTGCTATACTGGTATTCTACCCAACGGAGGCTTTGATGGATGCATTAAAACCACTTAACTGGAAACAAAAACCGGGTATCGGGTATAACGTTGCCCGCCGCGCGGATGGGGGCATGACGATAACTTTTACTGACCTCAGCGATGCCACTATGGCTGACTGGCGTGAATTTGCTTTTGAGCACTTGATGGACTCTGATCGTTTGACCCGCAATCTGTACGATCTGCGTGAAGTACCCGAAATCTCTGAAAAAGCCATCAAAATGGCAGTGGAAGTCAATAGTGATCCTTCCACGCGAAACTTGCGTGTGGCTGTGCTGGTGGCATCTGAAAGCGCGCGTGAGGCGATCTTGAAGGTTGCGGCTGGCGTGGTTGGCAGTGGCGCAGCCATCCGCATTTTTACAAAATTGGTGGAAGCCGAGACCTGGCTGCTTAAGTCTATGGAACAGATCGTCTAAACGCCTGGATTGCAAATGCAGCTTGGATCTGGATTATTTCGCGAAGCCTGGGGTGCCCGTACATTTGTGATGGGCATCCTTAATATCACCCCGGATAGTTTTTCTGGTGATGGACTGTTATCTGGTTCTGCTGCATCGACCGGAGCGGGAATTGAGCGGGCCATCGAACAGGCCGGACGATTTTTGGCTGCCGGGGCTGATATCCTGGATGTAGGGGGCGAATCCACTCGTCCGGGTTCGCAAACCGTCAGTACCGAAGCTGAGCTAGCGCGTGTCCTGCCCGTGATCCAGGCCATTGCGCACCAATTTCCGCAGGCTGTTATTTCTGTGGATACCTATAAAGCCGAGGTGGCAGACCAGGCAATTTCGGCCGGCGCTGATCTTGTAAATGATGTTTGGGGCCTGCGTGCTGACCCCAAACTTGCGAATGTCGTCTCTCGTTACCAGGTGCCTGTCATACTGATGCATAATCGCAGCAAACCAACCAATGCGCAGGTGGAAGCCAGTCTGGGCGGAAGGTATGTAGGTATGCAGTACGACGATTTGCTTGAAGACGTCAAAAAAGAACTGCTTGAGTCTGTTGATCTGGCTTTGTCTGCAGGGGTAGCCCGTCAGAATATCATCCTCGATCCAGGCATTGGTTTTGGAAAAACTGTCGAGCAAAACCTGGAATTACTGAACCGCCTGCCCGAGATTCGTGCACTGGGTTTCCCGGTTTTGTTGGGGCCATCCCGCAAGTCTTTTATTGGTTTTACTTTGAATTTGCCGCCAGACCAGCGAGTGGATGGCACTGCCGCAGCTGTCGCGGTTGGAATCGTTCGCGGCGCTGATATACTGCGTGTGCATGACGTGGAAATGATGGTGCGGGTTGCCCGTATGACCGATGCCATTGTGAGACGTTAGCCGGCTGGGTTGCAGGCTGTTGACTCACCAATCCAACCGTCCCCTGAAAACTCTTTATCCATACTTTCAATTTCCCCGAGAATACTCCTATGCCATCTGACTACGATAATAATCTATTGCGCCAGGCCATCATCAATATAAAAGCCAAGGATTTCAGCATGGCACGTCATTACCTGGAGCTTACCCTGGAAATCGCAGACGATCGAGAAACGCGCACCCAGGCTAATTATTGGATGAGCGAGATCTGTTTTGACCTGGTTGAAAAGAGGAAATATCTTGAAGAGGCTCTTGCCAATGAGCCCACACACCCGGAGGCCCGCAGGGCCCTGGCAATTTTAGATGGCAAGCTCAGCCGTGGAGAAATTGTCAACCCAGATCAGCTCCCGATCCAGGAGAGCGGTTCACAGGCTGCCGTCGCCGACCGATTTGCCTGTCCCAAGTGTGGCGCCCGCATGGTCTTTGATGGTGACGGACGCACGTTGATCTGCGAACACTGTTCCCGGAACCAGGTTTTAAACCAGGCCCCGCCGCAGTTTGAGCAGGATTTTATTACCAGTATGGCCAGCGGTCGCGGTCACCGAACACCTGTCCGGCTGAAGACCTTCAATTGCCAGGGCTGTGGTGCCCATTTCATCTTCTCAGCCCTCGAGATTTCAGCAGTCTGTGTGTATTGCGGATCTCCGCATGTAGTGGCGGTGACGAGGGAGTTGATCGAGCCGGATTCGATTATCCCGATGGCCTTTGACCAGCGCCAGGCGAACTTATTTCTGACAGGTTGGCTTCAGAAAAACAAGCTTCATCCGTCTGGTGAACCTCCAGAACCACAGGGTCTGTATTTACCGGTCTGGACCTTCGATATCTTTGGGAATATTCCCTGGCATGGAACTGTTTATCGTGATAAACGACAGGTGCCCGTTTCGGGCGACCAGAGTGTCAGCTATGATGATATTACCATTCCGGCGGTCAGGCGCCTGG
>CAZLJB010000450.1:0-3563 GCA_964559195.1 uncultured Anaerolinea sp.
GGACGTAATATTACTTAACTCACCTGCAAAACAGCGAGTTTCTGAAGTACACTGTTTAAAAGGACAAAATTATTAAATGACCAACAATACTATTCTAGTGACCGGCGCCACCGGCCATATCGGCAACGTGCTCGTCCGTAAACTGGTCGAACAGGGCGAAAAAGTACGCGCCCTGACTCTGCCCGGTGAGGATACTCACTCCCTGCAAGGTGTGGATGTGGAACAGGTGCGCGGAGATGTACTCGACAGCACCTGCCTTGCGACAAGCTTTAAAGGTATCCGGCAAGTCTTTCACCTGGCCGGCATCATCTCAATCATGCCCGGCGAAAACCCACTCATACGGCGCGTCAATGTCGAAGGGACAGCCAACGTGCTCAAGGCTGCCCTGCGCGCCGGCGTCGAACGCCTGATCTACACCAGTTCCATCCACGCCCTGGCCCGCATCCCACACGGCACCACGGTCGATGAAGACGTACCCTATGACCCTGAAAACACCTATGGCGTCTATGACCAATCCAAAGCCCAGGCTACCCTGCAGGTTCAGCAAGCCGCCCAGGCCGGCCTGGACGCCGTCATCGCCTGCCCGACTGGCGTGATCGGGCCATTCGATTTTCGCAGCTCGATGATGGGCGAAGTCATCCGCTCGGCAGCCCTGCGCCGGCTGACCCCGTATGTCGATGGCGCCTATGACTTTGTGGATGTGCGCGATGTGGCCGATGGGCTGATCGCCGCCGCCAAAAAAGGTCAGAGCGGTTCCAGTTACATCCTGTCCGGTCAGCGCATCTCGGTGCGCTACCTGCTGGATACTGTGCATGAGGTCACCGGGTTGGGCTTTCCACGTTTCAAAATCCCTCTGCCATTGGCTGAATTCGCAGCGCGCTTCACCCCATTATATTACCGGCTCAGCCATGCCAGCCCGCGCTTTACACCCTACTCGCTGGAAGTATTGCAAAGCAACTCCTTCATCAGCCATGCCAAAGCCACCCGTGAATTGGGCTACCACCCGCGCCCCCTGCTTGAAAGCATTCACGACGCCATCCAATGGTTTTTTGAACATACCCGCCTGCAGGTCGAGCCCATCAAATAACCCAATTCCGCCATTGGATTTTTTGCACCTGATCCATACCAGGATCAACAAAAGCCCATCTCCAGCTGGTATGATAATGTCAAAGCAGCTGCCATTATTGAGTTTTATATGCAAAGAGTCTCCCGTAAGGGAGACTCTTTGCATGACCACAGCCAGCTTCAATCCATGGCCAGTTTACTCCACAAATATTTCGACGTGCTCGCCGTCTTTTTCATCGACCACATCCACAATTTTGCCGGTCATACCCGAACGCAGCGCCTCCATGATGGTGGCCATATCGACACCTTCCACCTCGGGCGCAAAATGTGCACCAATTTTCATGCCAGATTCCAGCAGAGCCAGCGGGATCTGGACAGTAGCCTTGGAGCGCCCACTGGCCAGATCGGTGACCCGTACACGCAGCCAGCGGGCTGCCCCGGGCATGCGCGGCGGCATGGAGCTATTCGGTCCGCGCCGGGTTTCACTCAGGGCCGATAACAAGCGGGCACCCTCCTCGGCACTGATCTTGCCCTCATCGATCATTTTCAGAATACGCATTCGTTCTTCAGCGGTAGCCATATCTGGCCTCCTTATCCGATATAAACCTGCACATGCTCGCCATCTTCATCATTCACATCCACCAGCAACGGCTCATCCGAACGGGTGCTTTGAAAGACGGCTTCCAGGACTTCGCTGGCCGCGCCACGCTCCCGGTCAGATCCGGCGCCTTTGACAAACTGCAGCACCCAGCTCACCAACGCCAATGGGAAAACCAGCACGATGTGGCGCGGGCTTTGCCCGGGTTTCTGTGTGACGTTGATATAAATCCAGCGGGAAGTCCGGCTGGAAAAAGCCAGCGAGAGCATCAGCACACCGAATAAAAACGGCAGCCAGGCAAAATAAAACCAAAACCCAGGCCCTGAAACTTTCAACGCGGAAAACATCCAATACGCGCCAGCCACCGCAATGCCCACCCCCAGCCAGAGGGGAATGGTCCACAGACGCTTGAATTGGCCGATCTTGCGGTCAAATTCCGGGTCAGTCGGGTGAGACTGCGCTTCATTCGCCGCCGCTGGAATATCTTCTACATCAGCCGGCTCCCCGATAACAGGCATCTCATCCTCCGGCTCATCACTCAGAGCCTGCATCAGGGTCAAACCCTGTTCGGCAGAGATTTTACCATCTTCGATCATCTTAAGGATTTGTTGGCGTTCGCTGTCGGTCATCTCGGCACCTTATTTACCATCCAGGGCGGCCAGCAGTTTCTCAGCGTCCTGGAGCGAAATTTTCTTATCCTGCAGCATCTTCAAAATCACCAGCCTCTCAGCATCGGTGACCGGTTCCGCCACCGGTCGTGGCGTGGCCGGCGGCACCGCTGGAACAGACGGTGAGGGCGGCCGGGCGTTTCCTGCCAGGCTGGCTCCAAAACGCCCGACCTTGATACCCATGTGCATCGACCGGCGTTCTGCGGTACGCATCTTGTCCTCGGCCCGCCGCATGGCGCTGTCCACCCGCTGCTGCACCCGCCCGCTCTGCTCCTGGGCACGCTGCGAGGCCTCCAGTGCCCGGCGAGTAGCTTCCTCCACCTTGCGCGAAATCCGTTCGTGTAGTTCAGAAGAAAGCCCCGGAAATTCGCCGGGTGAAAAAGGACCATCCCGCCCCAATGGATCAAACTCGGCCACGTTTTCCCATTCCTTGTCCCGGCTGGTGACAATCACCTCCGCACCAGCCTGCAGGCTGATGCTTGCCGCGCCTGTGCCAACCACCAGGCTCCGGAATAGACCCAGCTCCACCGCTTTAACACCCGGCAGATCCACCCGGATGGATTCATCATCACAACCCTGCAGCTTTAATTCCGCATCCACTTTGGAGGGCAGCCGCAGCAGAATATCGCTGCCAGCCTGTACGTTAACAGTCGCGCCAGCCTTCGGATGCAAATAAAGGGCCGCATCCGCGCCCACCCTTGCCATCACATTCTGATCCGAACCACGCAGGTAAAGATCGGCCCCAACCGTGATATTGACATCCCCCTCGATATCGTGCAGCGAGGCATCCCCACCGATCGACTCTGCCAGCAAATCACCGCTGCTGCCGCGCAATGACATATCGCCGCCGACCAGCTTTATGCTGACACTACCGACGTTGCGCATCTGCAAGTCGCCGCCGATGTTAATGATTTCCAGACTGCCTGGCAGCATGCGTAAATCGGCGTCACCACCCACTTCCAGAATCCGCAGGTTGACCTGCCGCGCAACATACAGGATCAGATCACCATCACTGAAAGCATGAATAGACTGGCCATCTGTGGTCAGGCTCAATTCATCGTCATCGGTTTTGGCAACAATCTCGGGCCGCTCCCAGCCAACGATCTGCAAGTCACCCCCCACCTGGTCGACCTGCACGGTAATGCTGCCCTGCACCGGCAGAACGCTCTGTCTCATGCTTCCTCCCCGCGCAGGATGCGCATGGCTGCATCCGCGTTCAGTTTACCGTTATC